>CALLBH010000216.1 GCA_938001945.1 uncultured Robiginitomaculum sp. | reverse complement strand
CGACGCTGCGTCAGATCGACATCCTCTTGTCCCTCAAAGACAAAGGCCTGTCCGAGACAGCATTTGCTATGCAGGTTGCCCGTAATACGGCCGAGAAAGAGCATCAAGCGGAACTCGTGAAACACGAGACACGCATCATCTGGGGCGACTTCATGAAAGGCGCGCATCTTGAGAAGCATCCCGGCGCGCATGAGCTGGCTCATAAAATCATGATGGCCGGTTCTGCCTGTAAGCAGGACCTTCACCGCGAGGACGGCGAGAAGCTTGTCGCGCTATGTAATGAGTTTTCCGAAATGTTCTGGGACATGAAGGGCGTCAAAACAAAGACGGCGCCGTGTCCTTACGCGCCAAATGTCGATGTGGTCTATCCAGACCTCTAAGCGCATTATCTGTGTTTAAATGTTTCAAAGTGTCGGGGACAAGCATGGCCCCGACACTACGTGACGGCGATATCGTCTTTACGGTAAAATCCAAACCCGCTGCCCTGCGCAGCGGGTTTATTTATGTGATCAATCATAGTGACCTTGGCTCGATTATTAAACGGCTCGGGGAGCGGGACAAGGATCGCTACCGCTTTACGGCGGATAATCCAACATCAACACCCAGCGCCATTATGGGCCGCGTAGAGCCGGAACGCATTACGCACCGCGTGATATTCGCCGCCGGTAAAGATAACGGACTGCGCCGTATTTCAAGCAAATAAAAAGCCCGCTGATTGAGCGGGCTTTCTTGTTTATGTGCTGACGTCTATTTATGCCGTGACAGCGGTCTCTATTGTTGGCTCACCGGATGGGCGCTTCACACCGAGCAACAGAAGAAGCGGCGAAGCCACGAATATCGAAGAATATGTCCCGACAAAGACGCCCCAGATCATCGCAAAGCTAAATCCGCGCAAGCCTTCCCCGCCAAGGATATAAAGCGATAATAGCGCAAGGAGTGTTGTCACAGAGGTCATAATCGTCCGTGACAGTGTATCATTGATTGATAGGTTCAACACATCCGGCAGAAGCATCTTCTTATATTTCCGCAAATTCTCACGTATGCGGTCATAGACGATCACCGTGTCGTTGAGCGAGTACCCAACGATGGTCAAAATCGCGGCGACGATGGCGAGGTTAAATTCAATCTGGAATAGCTCAAACACGCCAAGCGTTAACGCCACATCATGGGCCAAGGCCATGACCGCGCCGAGGGCGAACTGCCACTCAAACCGTATCCAAATATAGAGTAGAACCATTGCAAGCGATGCGACGACGGCAATCATACCTTTTGTTCGAAGCTCGCCTGAGACTTTTGAGCCAATGACGCTTGCGCTCATATTGACTTGCTCGACGCCTTCATCATCAATCTTTACGCGCGGAATACCAAATTCCGTTTCGAGCATCGTCTGCACGCGCGTCAAAGTCTCTTGCTGCAACGCGGCATCTTTTAGAGCAATCTCAGATTCTGACCCTTCAAAAGGCTCTTTTGGATCTTGCAGAGGATAAGAAAAGCGCACGCCGCTCTTGTCGCCGTCTGACAGTGAAATCGTTTGCACCTGAACACTCCCGATATCGAGCGCATTACCCGCTTTACGAATAGCCTCCAAATCAGGCATTTCATCTACAGTGAACTGCACGACTGATCCGCCTTTGAAATCAATACCGTAATTTAGACCTTCGGTAAAAAATAGAAAGAGCGAGGCTAAAACGGCGATAATCGAAATTATGCCCGCAATGATGCGCATTTTAATAAATGGAACGCGCGGCTTCATGGGAAGCACTTTTACCATAGAAATATCAAACATGGCGGTCTCCTAGATCGGCAGCGTTTTTGGACGCGCGCGTTTATGCCAAAGGGATGTGAAAAGGCGGGCAACAATCACGGCTGTGAACACACTCATCACAATCCCGATCATCAACGTCACCGCAAAACCGCGAATGGGGCCTGAGCCTACGAAGTAAAGCGTTGCCGCAGCGATAAGTGTCGTAATGTTGGCATCCAAGATCGGCGCCATCGACAGACGATACCCTGTATCAATGGCATTCAGCGGAGGACGCCCATTGGCCGCTTCTTCGCGTATGCGCTCAAAAATAAGCACGTTGGCGTCAACAGCCATACCGATGGTCAGAATGATACCGGCAATGCCCGGCAGCGTCAGTGTCGCCCCGAGAAGCGAGAGCCCTGCTGCGATCAGAATAATATTAAAGGTCAAGGCCAGATTGGCAAAGAAGCCAAAACGTAGACCGTACATTAGGAACATAAATAAGCCGACGCCAGCGAGCCCGATTGCGGCAGCAATTTTACCGGCGCGGATTGAATCCTCGCCAAGCTCGGCTCCTACGGTTTGCTCTTCGACAACGAATAGCTTGGCCGGTAAGGCACCCGCATTCAATAAAAGTGACAAATCACGCGCGCTTTGCGCTGTAAAATTACCCTCAATATATCCACGTCCGCCCAAAATAGCGGTATTGATGCGCGGCGCGCTGATAACAACGTCATCAAGAACAACCGCAAATCGTGAGCCAGTATTTTTTGATGTCGTGCGGCCAAAGGCAATCGCGCCCTTTGTGTTAAATGTGAAGTTCACAATTGGGTAGCCATCTTGGTGCGTCCCCGCCTGTGAGTTTTTCAAATCTTCACCCGTAACTTCAGGACGCTCTTGAAGGATATATGGAATACCATCTTCTCCAAATTTTAAGATATGAAGCGGACGAACACGTCCCTCTTCGACCGCACGCTTAAGCTCACCTTGATCCGCTTCACGCACGAGGTGAAAACTCATATTTGCGGTTTCTTGAATACGGCGCTTAATTTCGTCAACATTCTTTGCGCCCGGAACCTGGAGCAAAATACGATCGTCACCCTCTGGGGCAATCGTCATTTCAGTCGTGCCCGTGGGGTCAATTCGGCTGCGTAGAACATCAATGGACTGGTCAATCGTCGTTTCTTTGATGTTTTCGATATAATCTTCTGTAGGTGTCAGTTTAAACCCGCGTTCACCAACTTGCTCAACTTTTAAAGTCTTTGCGCCGCCAAGTGTGTTTTCCTTCACCGGGACGGATAAAGCGTCCAGAATTTCCATCGCCTTGCCCATTTGCTCAGCTTTGGCAACACGTCCAGTAATTGCGGTCCCATCCTGAGCAAGGCTGGATGTTAGGATTTTCGCTTCACGCAATTTAGCTTTCGCGCCTGACATTTCATTGGTCAGAACACGTTTCATAACATCATCAACATCGACCTGAAGCAGCATATGCGCCCCGCCTTGCAAATCGAGGCCTAGGTTAATTGTCTCACTTGGCATGAAGCCCGGAAGACTTTCACGCGCTTTCTCATTGAGCAGATTGGGCGCAGCGAAAATGATGCCAATCAAAAGCGCCATTGTAATCATTATGATTTTGAAGCGGGAAAAGTATAACATGAGGGTTAGCCTTTCGCCGCAAAGCGCGGCGGCTTTGTCGAGTTGAAATTATTTTTTAGATTTCTTGCCAGTATCATTGGCCGGCGCAGGCTTACCGCGCACATCCGCAACCGCGCTTCGGGCAAATTTCATACGTACGCCCTCGGCGACTTCGACTGTGATGTCTTCGTCGGATACTTTTGTGACTTTCCCGATAATGCCGCCATTGGTGATGACATTGTCACCCCGCGTGAGATTGGCTTGCATCGTTTGGATCGCCTTCATCCGTTTTTGCTGAGGACGCCATAGCAAAAAATAGAAGATCGCGATGAGCGGAATGAAGATAATGAAGCTACCTATTCCACTACCTGCTGGTGCAGCTTGCATAATCGGAAAAAACATAAATACCCCTATGTGTGGTTATAGCGTAGCCTTATTAACCACGCGGTTGAGTGATATATAGAGAGCGCGTTTTCAAACGCAACGGGCAGACCCCTAACTTTTCGCCTGAAAATGAAAAAACCGCACCCGCGGGGCGGATACGGCTTTTTATAATCATGTTTCAGAGGCTTACGGGGCGCAATGTCCTGCAGGTAAGCTTAGGATTTGGCCGGGCTGTAATGTGCTTTGAACAGAGATGCCGGATAATGCAGCGATTTGTTCTTGGCTAACGCAGCTTCGGTTCGCGATAGAATATAAAGTATCCCCCGGCAAAACGGCATGTACGTCACCGGTCGGGACAGGCTGTACATTACGGACAACAGCGCGGCGGGTAAAATTACTCGATGCTTGTGCCTGGGTCAATGTCGCGGTTTGGTTTGGAATCGTCAAAACTTGACCAATTTGAATATTACTTCCACCAAGTGAGTTCGCATTCATAATGGCTGAGGCCTTAAGGCCACCATAGCGCTGACCGATATTATAAAGCGTATCGCCCTTAGCCACGACGTGCTGCGTTGCCGTAGAGCCATATGAGCGCGTTGTCGCCGGCTCGACATATCCTGTCTGCGCGCCAGCGGAAATCACTGAGCCATAATTGTAAACGGGCGCAGCGTCGTAATTTGGTACAGGCTGCGTGAAAATCTCTACGGATCCTCCGGAATACTGCGTGTAAGTGCGGTCAGATGCGGCAACAGCTTCTTCAGCAGAGCTATATGTTTTGGCAATTGGATATTGACTGATTTGCGCGTCTGTCTGGATATACGCCCCAGATTGCTGCGACTGATAAGTCTGGATAGCCTGCGCTTCTTCAGCGACAGAGGTATAAGTTTGCGCGAATGCGGCAGGTGCGGCGATAATTAAGGCAGCTAGCGTAGCGCCCCGAAAAATTGCGGTATTCATCATGTGCTCCATATTTGAGTAAATTTCCTTTGGAGCATTATGGTTAAGGCTTGGTGAACATTACGTCATAAGACTTTGGATTTACCGCCCTCGAAATCCTGCATCGAAAGAGGCAAAACCACGCGTGAATTTTGCCCGCTTTGGATCGTCAATTGCCCGTCAATAACACAAGCAATATGCCCGTTCTCAGCCGTTTGGTTAATGAGTGACCCCGGGATTGTTTTGATATTTCCAACCAGAAAAATACGATCAAATGGGGCTTGTCCGCCCCACCCCCTAGAGCCGTCGCCATGTCGCTGCGTCACATTTGAAACAGCAGTTTGAGCAAAAATATCCCGAGCCCGCATCAACATACGCTGGTAGCGCTGCACCAGATAAGTGCGCGCACTTAGCGCCGCGCAAAGAGCTGCCAGATAACCGCTCCCCTCACCGGCGACCAAAACTTTATGCTCTGATCTGATTTGCGCAGACTGCATCATAACAGCAAGCGCAAAGGGCGGCGGCAGTTTCGATGCGCAGGGCAAAAGAAGCGATGCTTCATCATAGGCCCGCGGAAAGTCTTGGGGCTCAACATAACGCTCGCGCGGCACAGTTTCAAAAGCCCGAAGGACATCTATATCATGAATACCACTCTGTCTCAGCCGCAATATCATATCCATTTGTGCGGGGTTCATGACGCTCTAAATCGCTTAGAGAGATCATCCAAACTGCCCAGATGAGTTAAGTCCGCATGGAGCGGCGTGATCGAAATATAACCATCATATATCGCGCGCAAATCTGTTCCTTCGGGCGGGTTACTGCGCTGTCCGCCATAGGTCAGCCAATAATAATGCCCGCCGCGCGGATGATCACGGCGCACGGCGCCCGTCATGTGAAAATCGCGGTGACCTTGACGCGTCACCTGAATACCTGAAACGTCATTTGGCGCGCGGTCCGGGAAGTTGACATTCAAAACAACATCTTTGGGCCAGCCGGTGTCAACGAGTTCCTCAATAAGTTTCGGGCCATGAGCGGCGGCTGTGTCCCATGGCAGGCTTTTCGCATTTTGAAATCCTTTAGCCAAAGACAGCGCGATTGAGGGAACGCCCATTTGCATGCCCTGCAATGCGCCCGCCACAGTACCTGAAAACGTCACATCTTCGGCGAGGTTTTGCCCGCGGTTCACCCCGGACAGAAGGAGGTCTGGCGGATTATCGGCCAGCACTTCGCGCATCGCCAAGATCACACTATCGGTTGGCGTGCCCGAAACGCTAAATACTTTGTCCTCGAGCTTGCGAAGCATGAGCGGGTTGTGAAGCGAAACCCCGCGCGACGCCGCGCTCTGCTCGCTGGCCGGGGCGACGACCCAAACATCATCACTTATATTGCCCGCAATCTCGCGCAGTACATCCATGCCCGGCGCGTGGATCCCATCGTCATTTGTCAGAAGTATTTTCATGCCCGATTGTTATGGCAGTCAGGCATATGCGGCAAGTGGCGCGGCTTAATAAAGGCCATCCTCAAGCACATCTTCGGCGGGCTGCTCAGGCGTGGGCGCGGGCTGCTTCGCAGGCGGTGTTTCTTCGTCTTCGCCGCCTAAGTCCCCAATCAGCAAATCATCAATGCTGGCATTATCATCCGGACCGTCAGGGGCTGATGGACCGCCGAAACCAGCAATGAAACTATTTGTGCCGCCGCTATTTATAGACGCCGTGCTCGCGCCAAGCTGCGGCTCCGTGCCGGGGCGGAAAGCTTCTAGAATTGCATTTGGCGCGCCGATAAATGACGCCTCGCCTGATGTGGCATCAACAGGAGCTAGAACAACGCCCTCCGGGATGCGGAATGGAACAATCGGCTCATTTTTCAGAGCGTCGCGCGCAAAACTCCGCCAAATCGGCAACGCCGCTTTAGCGCCCGTTTCATCCATAGGTTCAGGCGAGTCCATTCCGACATATACGCCGATAACCATATCCGGCGTAAAGCCCATGAACCACGCATCAATCTCATCATTGGTTGTGCCTGTTTTGCCGCCCAGCGGTCGGCCAAGCTGTTTAAGGCCTGCGCCCGTTCCGCGCTGTACTGTGCCCTCAAGCATAGAGGTCATCTGATATGCCGCAACGGGATCGATAACTTGGGTGCGAGCATCCAAGAGTTGCGGCGGGGTTTGGCCGTTAAAGCTCTCAACATTGCACTCAAGGCATTCGCGTGTATCGGCTTTGAAGATTGTTTTACCGCTCGAGTCTTGAACGCGGTCAATAATCGTTGGCTCTACATATTTACCGCCATTGACGATACTCGCATAGCCGCCGGCTAGCCGCATCACTGTCGTTTCGCCTGCGCCAAGTGACCAAGCCAGCTCAGACCGGACATCATCATAAATGCCCGTGCGCTTACCAATATCAATCACGGGACGCATGCCCATATCATTGGCGAGGCGCACAGTCATCGCATTGCGCGATTTCTCAATGCCCAGACGCATTGTCGACATGCCGTAAAATTTATCGGAATAGTTCTCAGGTTTATACAGACACGGCGCAAGATCATCTTCGAGGTCGATCTCAAGTCCGCTTTCAACAATACTTTCGGCGTCCGTGCCCTCGTCCTGCACTTCGCCGCCATCAACGACGCAATCCTCTTGGTCGCGCTCAATGACAAATGGCGCATCCAGAATTTGGCTGGCCGGCGTATAGCCATTTTCCAGCGCCGCAAGATAGACAAAGGGCTTAAATGCAGAGCCCGGCTGACGCTTGGCCTGCGTCGCGCGGTTAAACTGGCTTTGGTTAAAGCTATACCCGCCAACAAGCGCCAGCACTCGGCCCGTATGCGCGTCCATCGCAATAAGACCGCCATTGACAACAGGGACCTGCTGCAAAGCATATGTACCGTCTTTTTTCTTCGCTGAAACCAGGATCACATCGCCTTTTTTCAAAACATCCGTAACGCCTTTAAGCGCAGCGCCAATGTTAGGACTATCGGCGACATCTTTGCGCGCCCACTTCATGTCCTCAAACGCCAATGTGCCTTTGATTTGTTTGATTTGCTCCGTAGGCGGCTCGCCATTTTCGCCTTCGACCTCTACAATTTCCAGCAGTCCAAGATCAGCAGATTTTGATGTCGCTTTTAGAACGACAGCTTTGTGCCAATCGCCAAGATCACGCGGAACGTCTACGGCCTGCACACTTTCAGTCCAATCTGCGGAGACATCAACAGAGCCGATTGGCCCGCGATAGCCGTGACGCTTGTCAAAGTCTTCAAGACCTTGGCGTAGTGCCCGGCGCGCGGATTGCTGCATGGTTGTATCCAGCGTTGTTCGCACGGAAAGGCCGCCGCTATAAACATATTGATCAACGGTCTCGCGCTCGCCGTCTATATCCGCGTTCTCTCTCGCGGTCTCTTCGTCTTCGGCATACATCTCGAACAATTCACGACGAGCTTCTTCAACAAAATACTCTGCAGCCAAATATTCTTCGCCTTCGAGGCGTTCATTGGCCACTAACGGTTCAACCTTAGCCTCATCCGCCACGGCCTGCGTGATGTAGCCATCTTCAACCATACGCCCAAGGACATATTGACGGCGATTCATGGCGCGCTCTAATGTTCTTGGATTATCCAAGCGGTAATTATTCGGCCCCTTGGGCAGTAGAGCCATATAAGACATTTCACCCACAGTGAGTTGGTCCATGGGTTTACCAAAATAATTTAGCGATGCAGCCGCGATGCCATATGACCGGCGACCAAAGTAAATTTCATTAAGGTAAAGCTCTAAAATCTGATCTTTCGTCAGCGCTTTTTCGATGCGGCGCGCAATCGCAATTTCGCGCACTTTACGCTTGATGGAATAATCATTGCCAACAATAAAATTCTTAGCCACTTGCTGCGTTAGGGTCGACGTTCCGCCTATGCGTTTGCCCTGTAGCTTTGACGGAATAGCCATGATCGCGGCACGCGTCAGGCCAATCGGATCCCAGCCATTATGCGTGTAAAACCGTTGATCTTCCGTGGCAACAAAAGCGTAGTGGAGTTCTTTGGGAATAGACTCAATCGGAACAAAAATACGGTGTTCTGTGGCATATTCAGCGATTAACTTTCCGTCTCCGGCATGAACACGGGTCATCTCTGCTGGGCGATAATCTTTGATCGCCTCGAGGTCAGGTAGGTTTCGCGTCCAGCTAAAGATTAAAACACCCGCGATGAGCAGGCCAACAAGACCGCCAACAAAGCCGAGTCCAAAGACCCATTTTACGAAACGCCATAATTTGCCGCGTTTCTTAGCAGGCGCAGTAGATGCAGGAGGTGTTGGCGCGGTGTCGCTCATATCATTCTCAGTTCAATTAAGCCTAGTTCGCGGCGTGGTGCGCGCTAAATCTGGCGTAAACATGGCATTGCTGCAATGATTCTATGCACCCCTTACAGGCTTATTGAGTGCTATTTTTCAACTTCGGTAAAATAACGGTCTATCGACTTAACAACTGCGCCCATCTTGCGGCGGCGATCAGCGGCGCTATTGAGGAGCTTCTCGTCTTTGCCATTCGACAAAAAACCCATTTCAATCAGGACCGCAGGCACATCAGGGGCAAGCAATACAAATAATCCGGCGCGGCGATGGGTGTTGCCAAGAACGGGCGTCACTTTGGCCAGTTCAGGCACTAGAATATCGGCAAAGGCTGAGCTCTGGCTAAAGGTTTTGCGCTGCGCGAGATCAACGAGAATATCATCCACATCTTTGGGCGTGCTATTTAGATCAACATCCAGAATCCAATTCTGACTATTGACCAGCCGCGTCGAGCGTTTACGGGCGTGATCGGCAATGGTGTAAACAGATGCGCCGCGTGTGGTGGATCGCCCAGCACTATCAGCATGGAGCGATATAAACAAATCAGCCTTAGCGCGGCGCGCACGGCGAACCCGCTCATCAAGCTCAACGAAAATATCATTATCACGCGTCAACACAACGCTATAACGTCCTGTTTTTTCGAGTTGTTTTTTAAGCTCTTTGGCGGCGCGCAATGTCACGGACTTTTCTTTCGTCCCGCCCTTACCCAGCGCGCCGGGGTCGTATCCCCCGTGACCGGGATCTATGACAATCACCTTTTTACGAATGATATCAGGCTCTAATGAGTGAGGCTTCAAACGCGGAATAGGAATCCCGCCTGCTGATATCCTTGGCCCGCTTACGCCCGTTCGAATTGGCGCAGTCGTCACTTCGGCGCGCTGCGCGCCAATGGGTAAGCGCAATGTCACAATTGTATGTGTCCCGCTATGCGTGTAGCCCGAGAGCTGCGCATATTCCGCCATATCAATAACAACTCTGGCCCCCTCGCCTCGCGGCGCGTAACGCACGCCTTTGGCGGCTCCCTTAGGCTGTAGCTCTGCGCTTTTCACGCCATTGGCCACCGCATCAGGTAAATCAATGACGACTCGCGGCGCGCCGCCATCAAGCGTAAAAACCCGAGGCTCGCTGACCACGCCGTCATATTTAATCGTAATATGAGTCTGCTCGCCAGAATCAGTCAGCGTAATATTGCTCAATCCACCCGCAAAGGCAGGCACAGCGGTGCATAGTGCCGTCCATATCACTAAAAATATCAAAGTGAGTCGAAACATATGGTCTTTGACCACGGCTTTCTAAACGAGTGGTTACCAAAGTCTAAATGAGCCGTGTTTAAACACTCATGCGGCTGAATTGTCTTGCAATTTTGCAGCGCCGTGCCATTTAGAGAGAGTCGGATGAACGCAAATGGCCTCAACGGTCTGCCGATCCGCCGCAATGTGCGCGGCATAAGCCAGCGCAACTATACAGAGAGTTCCTATGCACGCCACGGCATCGCTTAACACTTCAGAGCTGGGATACGGTCCCCGCGGCGAAGCTGCGCGTGCGGCAACATTTAATTATCACACAGATATATCGTCAATGCCTCTGACAAGTGGTGAAGGCGCGCTTAGGCGCAGCCCCGCTTGTGGTCGACTGGCGATCGGAGTTTTACATGTCAAAGAAAATGTTAATCGACGCCTCCCACCCGGAAGAAACCCGGGTCGTTGTCGTCAATCACAACCGAGTCGAAGAGCTTGATTTTGAAAGCGCTGCCAAACGGCAGCTGCGCGGCAATGTCTATCTTGCCAAAGTCACACGCGTAGAGCCGTCACTTCAGGCGGCCTTCGTCGATTTTGGCGGAAACCGTCACGGCTTCCTCGCCTTTAGCGAAATCCATCCCGACTATTATCAAATCCCGCACGCGGACAAGATGAAGCTGCTTGAGGCCGAAGAAGCCGAAACGCGCGAGGATGATGAGGACGAGGAAGACGAAAAACCTAAGCCTAAACCGAAATCAAAAGACCGCGGACGACGCAAATCTGCCGTCACTAAGAAAAGCGCCAAGGTCACCAAGCCCGCTGACGACGAAGAGGAAGGTGAAGATCCGCTTCGTAAAGCCTCATCAAGCTATACTGTCGCATCGAAACTTGCTTTGTCTAATCCGGACGACGCAATTGACCCAACGGCGCAGGCTTCTGATGATTTCACAATCGCTAAGAACCTCAAGACAGCTGAATTTGATCCTTCAATCATCCCTGATGATCCCGAAGACGACGACGAAGATGATGACGAGATTGACGCAGAACTTGCCGAGGACGCTGCCGATGAGGACGACAAGGAAGTCGCCGCTGAGCAAGCCAAGATGGATAAGAAACGCCGCCGCCAGCAATCACGTCGTCGCTATAAAATTCAAGAAGTTGTCAAGCGCGGCCAAGTCCTTCTTGTGCAAGCCGTAAAAGAAGAACGCGGCAATAAAGGCGCAGCGCTAACAACTTATCTTTCGCTTGCAGGTCGTTATTGCGTCCTTATGCCAAACACGCCGCGCGGCGGCGGTATTTCGCGTAAAATCTCTAATGGCTCAGACCGCAAACGCCTCAAAGGCATTATGTCAGGCCTCGAAGTGCCCAAAGGCATGGGCGTTATTGTTCGCACGGCAGGCGCAAAACGCACGCAAACCGATATTGAGCGCGACTATGATTATCTTGCACGTTTGTGGGAAACAATTCGCACGAAAACACTCGAATCCTCTGCGCCGAGCCTGATCCACCAAGAAGGTGATCTGGTGAAGCGTTCGCTGCGCGATATGTTTAGCAAAGATACTGAGCAAGTTCTGGTTTCTGGCCGCGAAGCCTATGAACAGGCTCGCGATTTCATTGAAATGTTGATGCCGGCCCAAGCCGAAAACGTCATTGAATATGTCGACGACATTCCCCTCTTCTTGCGTTACCAAGTTGAGCAGCAAATCGAGGCCAGCCTCGACCCTGTCGCGCAGCTTAAATCTGGCGGCTATCTGGTTATTCATCCCACCGAGGCGCTCGTCTCTGTAGATGTGAACTCCGGCCGATCGACAAAAGAACGCAATGTTGAGCGCACCGCGCTAAAGACAAATCTTGAGGCCGCCGAAGAAGTGGCGCGCCAAATGCGCCTACGTGATCTCGCGGGTCTTGTGGTCATTGACTTCATTGATATGGATGAGAACCGCAATAACCGCGCCGTAGAGAAGAAAATGAAAGAGGCGCTATCTCAAGATCGTGCTCGCGTTCAAATGGGACGTATCTCTCAATTCGGCCTGATGGAAATCTCGCGGCAACGTCGCCGCCGCAGCCTTCTCGAAGGCAGTTCGGCAAGTTGTGAACATTGCGGCGGTGTTGGCCGTAAACGCAGCGTCGAGAGTAGCGTGCTGAAAGCCATTCGCGCCGTCGAAGAAGAAGGCGCGCGCAAACGCGCCAAGCGTATTCGCCTCAAAGTTTCGCCAAATGTTGCGCTGTACTTGTTCAATGAAAAACGCGACCTGCTCTCTAGCGTCGATGAACGCTTTGGTATGTTCACAGAGCTCGTTAGTGATGACAGCCTGCACCGTCCAGAATTCGAAATTGAGCGCGTCGAACTGAATGAACATGGCGGCAATGACCCGATTGAGGCTTTTGAAAAAGAAGCCAAAAAGAACCAAAGTCGGGCCAATAATGCGCGCCGCAAAAACAATAATAATAACAATAATAATAACGCGCAGAAATCTGACGATAGCAATGACGGCGAAGGTAAGTCACGGGGCCGTAGAGGTCGCCGCCGCGGCAAGTCAAATAATTCAGATGAAGCTAAATCTTCTGATAACGCGCTAGATCAAAACACGTCGCCAAAAACTGAAAACTCTGAGGACGATCCTAACAATCCTCGCAAACGTCGCCGTAGAGGCCGCCGCGGCGGTCGCGGTAAACGTCGCAATGAAGGCGAGAACACTCCAGAAAACACAGTTGAGACGTCTGAATCTAAAGCCGAAAGCAGCAAGCCTGTCGAAAGCACTCAGCGCGTAACGTCAGACAGTGACGCCGCTGCGAAGCCAAAGCGTAAACGCACGCGCCGTAAAGCGCCGGGTAAAGAGGCAGACACGTCAGCCTCCAAAGTTGATACGCCAAAAGAGGCCGCTCAAGCCGAAGGCAAAACAGACGCAAAGCCAAAACGCAAACGCGTTCGCCGCTCTGCGCCTAAAAAGGATGATGCCGCGTCAAAGCCAGAGGCAAAGACAGACGTGAAACCTGAAAAGGTGGTCAAACCAAAATCGGATAAACCAAAGCGAACCCGAACGCGCAAAGCTGCACCGTCAAAGGCCGAAGAGCAAAAACCCGCAGCCAAGACCGAGGCGCCAAAAGCCGAGGCCCTAAAGGCCAAAACGACGAAACCTGAAAAAACTAAGCGCGTTCGCGTGCGCAGGAAGGCGCCGGGAAAGATTGATGGCGCGGATGACGCGCCCGAAACACACGCCGCTGGCAAGAAGCCCAAAAAGAAAAAAGGCCTGCTCAGCAAATTGTTTAAGTCCTAAATTTCAAAGCCCTGCCCTGATGGCGGGGCTTTTCTTTTCCCCAAATCTATTTCCTTCGCGCTTGACCTTGCCGTCATAATGGCGTCAATTCATATAAAATATAAGGGGAAGATATGGCTGGTCAAAATCCAACTAAAGGTTACCGCACATTTGTGCTTTTACTGTTGACGCTGGTCTACGGATTTAACTTTATTGACCGCCAAATCGTCGGCATCCTTGCGCCGTTCATTCAAGCTGATCTTGGCCTGACGAACACGCAACTTGGTTTATTAATCGGGCTAGCCTTCGCAGCGTTTTACACCATCATGGGTATCCCGATTGCCATTATCGCGGATAAATATAACCGCGTAAATTTACTGGCTATTTCCCTTGCCGTTTGGAGTGGGTTCACCGCACTAACTGGGTTTGCGCAAAACTTCATGCATATTGCACTAGCCCGTGTCGGTGTTGGGATTGGTGAAGCCGGCGGCAGTCCGCCCAGCCATTCTATGATTTCTGATTTTTATCCAAAAGAAGAGCGTGCTGGAGCACTTGGTGTCTACTCACTCGGTATTCCATTAGGCATTATGTCCGCTTATCTCATTACGGCTTGGATTGTTGGCGCAGATCCAACAGACGTAAATTGGAGACAAGTTTTCATAATCCTTGGCGTTACAGGGATTGCTCTCGCCATCCTTGTGCGCCTCATTGTTCGTGAACCAAAACGCGGCGCGACTGAAGTGACAGGCGGTGAAGAGGTCGAGAAAATCCCATTTGGGCAGGCTCTTGGTACGCTTCTTACCATCCCAAGCTGGTGGTGGATGTGCTTTGGCATCGCTTTCGCGTCCTTCGCCGCATATGCCTTTTCCGGTTTCCAGACTAAATTTTTGCTACAGCTTGAGCCTGGACAGAACCTACAACGCACCTTGCTTTGGATTGGCCTCATCAATGGCGTATTCTATGTGGCCGGTACATTTTTCGGCGCGAAATTGGTTGATAAAATGGCCAAGAAAAATATTCGCGCCTATGGGTTTATTCCTGCTCTGTCGATTATCTTGGCGCTTCCCCTTGGGATCGCCAGTTTCTGGGTCGATAGCGTAAATATGCATTTGCTAATCGCTGCGCCGTTCCAGATTTTGATCGGCGTATATCTTGGGCCAAGTTTTGCGATTGCGCAGACCCTTGCGCCGGTGCACATTCGCGCCATGTCCACCGCGCTGTTCTTCTTTATTTTGAACATGATTGCGCTAGGCGGCGGGCCAACAATGGCCGGTATCTTGATCGATGTATTCAAAGACGCGCATGGAAGTTTGGATGCAACGCGCATCGCCATGAGCATTGTCTGCGGCGCATTTGTTCTGGCGATCATCTCTTATCTGATGGTGTGCAAAACACTTCCAAAAGATTGGGACGACGCCGAAGCGCGGAATTCGCAAACCGCCGACACTTAAAGTTAACCCCATCAAACTTCACCCCCGCCCTTGACCTTGGGCCATGGCGGGGGCAATCCGCGCGGGTCGAAACATAATTAAAGAGTCGCTGTCATGATTGAACGTTACGCCCGTAAAGAAATGTCCGAAATCTGGTCAGCAGCCAGTAAATATCGCATTTGGTTTGAAATTGAGGCCCATGGCTGTGACGCGCTTGCTGAGCTTGGCGTCATCCCCAAAGAAGCGGCAAAGAATATTTGGGACAAAGGCGGAAGCGCAGAATTTGACGTGGCGCGCATCGACGAGATTGAGCGCGAAGTCAAACATGACGTCATCGCGTTCCTCACCCATCTGGCTGAATTTATCGGCGAAGATAGCCGTTTCGTCCATCAA
This sequence comes from uncultured Robiginitomaculum sp., assembly GCA_938001945.1. GTDB lineage: Bacteria > Pseudomonadota > Alphaproteobacteria > Caulobacterales > Maricaulaceae > Robiginitomaculum. The sequence continues at coordinate 993 of CALLBH010000216.1, read as the reverse complement.
GGTTTCACCAGCTCTGATATCCTCGACACGACATTATCTGTGCAGCTTGCCCGCGCGACTGACTTGCTATTAGTTGGTATGGACCGCGTTCTCGCCGCGCTGGAAAAACGCGCCAAAGAGCATAAATATACCATCACCATCGGGCGTAGCCACGGCATCCACGCCGAGCCCACAACGATGGGCATCAAACTCGCGCGCTTCCACGCCGAGTTCGCCCGCAGCCGAGCGCGCCTCGTTACGGCCCGCGAAGAGATTGCGGTCTGCGCAATCTCCGGCGCAATCGGAACATTTGCAAATATAGACCCCAGCGTCGAAGAACATATCGCCGCAAAAATGGACCTCGCCACAGAGCCTGTCTCGACGCAAGTCATTCCGCGTGACCGCCACGCCGCCTATTTCGCAGCCCTTGGCGTTGTCGCCTCCAGCATCGAAAACATCGCCGTTGAAATCCGCCACTTGCAGCGCACTGAAGTGCTTGAGGCCGAAGAGTTTTTCTCTAAGGGCCAAAAAGGCAGCTCCGCCATGCCGCATAAACGCAACCCCGTTTTGACTGAAAACCTAACAGGCCTAGCGCGCCTCGTGCGCATGGCTGTCATGCCAGCCATGGAAAATGTGGCGCTGTGGCACGAGCGCGACATTTCGCACAGCTCTGTCGAGCGCGGCATTGGCCCGGACAGCACAGTGCATCTGGATTTCGCGCTTCACCGCCTTGCGGGCGTGATTGAAAACCTTGTGATTTACCCAGAGAAAATGGCGGCCAATATGAACCGTCTTGGCGGCCTTCATAATTCACAGCGTTTCCTGCTCGCCCTCACCCAAGCGGGAGAGAGCCGCGAAGATGCTTACCGTCTGGTGCAGCGTAATGCGATGCAAGTCTGGGAATTATTTCGCACCCAAGGCGACGCCGGCGAAGGTGCTTTCTTAAATCTCCTGCTCGAAGACCAAGACGTCCGCGCCCGCCTCTCCGAAGAGCAAATCCGCTCAATGTTTGAT
>CALLBH010000215.1 GCA_938001945.1 uncultured Robiginitomaculum sp. | reverse complement strand
TTCATTGACGGTAAGCATGTCGCCGGCGCGTCCAAACGCACTAAGGATATATTCGACCCGAATACAGGCGCGGTGCAAGCCAAGGTCAATATGGCGACGCCGTCCGAACTTGACGCTGCCGTTAAAACTGCCGCTGCCGCGCAAATCGAGTGGGCCAAAGTTAATCCGCAAAAACGCTCTCGGGTAATGTTTGCGTATAAAACATTAGTTGAAACCCACATGGAAGAGCTGGCCGAGATGCTGTCCTCTGAACATGGCAAAGTCGTCGCCGATAGCCGCGGCGATGTGATGCGCGGTATTGATGTGATTGAATTTGCTTGCGGCGTTCCGCATGGCCAAAAGGGCGAGCACACTTACGGCGCGGGGCCGGAAATTGACGTCTATTCGCTGCGTAAACCGCTCGGCGTTGTCGCAGGGATTACCCCATTTAATTTCCCCGCCATGATCCCGATGTGGATGTTCGGTATGGCGATTTCGACCGGAAATGCTTGTATCCTCAAGCCGTCCGAGAAAGATCCTAGCGTGCCGATGCGGCTCGCTGAATTATTTGTTGAGGCGGGCGGACCGGTCGGTTTGCTCCAATGTATCAATGGCGACAAAGAAATTGTCGACGCCATATGTGACCACCCGACGATCAAAGCGGTGAGCTTTGTCGGTTCGTCCGATATTGCGCAATATGTTTATGCCCGCGCCACGGCTAACGGCAAACGGGCGCAATGTATGGGCGGAGCGAAAAATCACGGCATCATCATGCCTGACGCAAATATGGAGCAAGCGGCCAAAGATATTCTTGGCGCAGCTTATGGCTCGGCCGGCGAGCGCTGTATGGCCTTGCCCGTTGTTGTTCCTGTTGGTGACGGCACAGCGGAGAAATTCCTAGACGCCTTTATGCCGAAATTAGAGGCGATGCGCGTTGGCGTATCAACAGATACCGAGGCGGATTACGGCCCTGTTGTGACTGCTGAGCATAAGAAACGCGTCAACGCGATGGTCACGCAGGCGATTGATGAAGGCGCCACAGTGCTCGTCGATGGCCGCGAATTTTCTTTGCAAGGCTATGAACACGGCTTCTTTGTTGGCCCAACGTTGTTGGATGATGTGACGCCCGACATGGAAACTTATAAAGAAGAAATCTTTGGCCCGGTGTTGCAAATTGTGCGCGCTAAAACATTTGAAGAGGCGCTTGAGCTACCGTCGGCCCATCAATACGGAAACGGCGTTGCAATATTCACTCAAAATGGCCGCGCCGCACGCGAATTTGCCGACCGCGTCGAAGTCGGTATGGTTGGCGTTAACGTGCCTATCCCTGTGCCTGTGGCCTATCATTCTTTTGGCGGCTGGAAACGCAGCGCCTTTGGCGATGCCAATCAATACGGCATGGAAGGATTGCGGTTTTACACCAAAGTCAAAACCGTCACGCAGCGCTGGCCCGAAGGCGAGACAGACGATAGCGCCTTTATTATTCCGCGGTTTTAGGACTGGATTTGAAAAAATTTCTCATACTTTTTGGTGCTTTGGTTTGCGGCGCGCTGGCGTCGCAATTTCCGGAATATGCGCAGCAATACCGACAGCGTCTTGCTGGCGCAGTGGGCGAGCTTGAGCGTATTGTCGTGCAATTTGACGCTGATGCGCGTGCGAGCGGGTTAAGCCGTAAGCAAGCTTTGGCGAGCTATCAAACTTCAGGCGATGATTTTCTGTCTGATCGCGGGCAGAGCATGGGCGATGTGATTGCGCGCTATGATCGCCTTGGCGCGCATTTGACCGCAATGAATTCAGCCGACCCTGTGTCGCGCCTTTGGGTATTTGCGCGGGATCATGACCGCGAGCTTGCGCGAGACACAGCCGAGATTTATCAGCCAGCAGTACCGCTCACCGCAGTTGGCGCAGCGCATGCGGCAGGCGGCTTTGCGTTTGCTTGGCTGCTGCTGTCTTTATTGCTGGCGCCATTTGGAAAGAAACGACATGCCAGAGCTTAGACTCTTAATTGGCGCGCTATGCTGCATGTTTGCAGTCTCTGCTCAAGCCGATGAAGCCGCGCCTCTGGGGGAGTATCGTATTCTGGCGTTATGCCTTCAAAATGATGCGGAAATTATAGCGGGTAGAACTGTTTCGCATGCGACCTTGCACGATTGGGAGGGTTATGCAGAGCGTGATCTTATCCTTGTCGAAATCAGAAAAAATACAATTCACAGCCTCGTTGGAAAAGCGACAAAACAGGTCAATGAAAAAGCAATCACGTCTTGGACGCGGACTGCGCATGTTGATTCGGATCGTTTGCGCAGGGTCGCAAATTGTCAGCGTGAATGGGATTGGGTTCTGATTGGCAAAGATACAACCGTGAAAAAACGCTGGCGTAATTTTGTCGTATCCGAAGATCTATATGAGACCATAGACGCTATGCCCATGCGCCGATATGAAATGAAAACGCGATCAGGACTTAAGTAATGGATTTTTCACTCACCGAAGAACAAGTCATGATCCAAGATATGGCGCGGCAATTCTCTGACGTCGAACTCGCGCCACATGCTGAAAAATGGGACCGCGAGAAGTTTCTGGATCGCGGCGTATTTACCAAAGCCGCCGAGCTGGGGTTTCTTGGAATTTATACGGGCGAAGAGCATGGCGGCACGGCCTTGTCACGCCTTGATAGCGCATTGGTGTTTGAACAGCTTGCGCGCGGTGATGTTTCGCATACCGCCATGATGACCATCCATAATATGGCGACGTGGATGATTGACCGGTTTGCGAGTGATGATCTGCGCGCCAAATATGTCCCGCGCCTGACGGCGGGTGAGCTTATCGCCAGCTATTGCCTCACAGAACCGGGCAGCGGAAGCGATGCTGCCTCGCTCTCGACCAAGGCCGTTAAGGACGGTGATGATTATTTGCTGACCGGAACTAAGACATTTATTTCCGGCGCGGGGTGGAGCGATATTTATGTCGTTATGGCGCGCACCTCTGATGACGGCGCGGGCGGCGTGTCGTGCTTTGTCGTTGAGAAAGATTTTGAGGGTCTTTCCTTTGGCGCCAATGAGCGCAAAATGGGATGGAACGCGCAGCCGACCGCGCAAGTGATTATGGACGACTGCCGTGTCCCCGCGTCTAACCGCGTCGGCGCGCAGGGCGATGGATTCAAATTTGCCATGGCAGGCCTTGATGGCGGGCGCGTCAATATTGGCGCATGCAGCCTTGGCGGGGCGCAGGCTGCTCTAGATGCAGCGTTATCTTATACCAAAGAGCGCAAACAATTTGGCAAAGCGATTAGCGCTTTTCAAAACAGTCAGTTCAAACTGGCCGATATGGCGACAGAGCTGGACGCGTCAAAACTCATGATTTACCGCGCCGCAGATATGGTCGATAAAAAATCCCCCGGCGCAGGCGCGGCTTGCGCGATGGCGAAACGGTTTGCGACAGACCTATGTAGCAAAATTGCCAATGACGCGTTACAACTTCATGGCGGCTATGGCTATCTTGCCGATTACCAAGTCGAGCGCATTGTGCGCGACCTTCGCGTGCACCAAATTCTTGAGGGCACAAATGAAATCATGCGCGTGATTATTTCACGCGCAATGCTGCGGCAATAGGAGCGCGTCATGACCACAATCGCATTTATTGGCCTTGGGAATATGGGCATGGGCATGGCGGTCAATTTAGCGGGGGCGGGGCATGAGGTTCGCGCCTTTGACATAAATGACGCCGCGCGCGCCAAAGCCGCCGCGCAGGGATGCGTTGATGGGGGCACGCTCAAAGCCGCAGTGACGGACGCCGAAGTTGTTGTGACGATGCTGCCTGCGGGGCGGCATGTCTCTATGGTTTACACCGATGAAGGCGGGATATTCTCGCATGCCAAAGCGGGTGCGCTGTTCATTGATAGCTCTACGATTGACGTGACCACGGCGCGCCAAGTCATCAATGAAGCGAGCCATTTAGGTTATCGCATGATTGACGCGCCAGTGTCGGGCGGCGTTGCGGGCGCGGCGGCGGGGACGTTGACCTTTATGTGCGGCGGGACGGATGCGGCTTACGCTGCGGCGAAACCTTATCTCGATATTATGGGCAAAAATGTCTTCCATGCGGGCGCGGCTGGAAACGGTCAAGTGGCGAAAATCGCCAATAACATGCTGCTCGGCATTCACATGATTGGAACATGTGAGGCCTTTAATCTAGCGGAGAAACTTGGTCTCGACGCGCAAACTTTCTACGATATTAGCTCTACGGCCAGCGGGCAAAATTGGTCCATGACCAGCTATTGCCCTGCGCCCGGACCCGTGCCGAGCGCGCCTTCAAATACAGATTATCAGCCCGGCTTTGCCGCTGCGATGATGCTTAAAGATCTGCGGCTGGCCAAAGACGCCGCCGAGAGCGCGGATGCGTCAACCCCCATGGGACTGCGCGCTGCTGAGCTTTACGAGATGATGGAAAAGGGCGGCCATGATGGCCTCGATTTCTCGGGCGTAATGAAGTTGATTAAAGGTGAGCTTGGTTCGTTTTCTTAAGGTAATCCTGCGCGTCACCGTGGCGGGTTTTGTTCCAGTGAAACGGCGCCGTAATATATTGATGCAACGCGCCAAGCGCAGCAGGAAACATTAAAACCCAATAGAGCGGGGCGAACAGCACATCACCCCATAATGGTTTCTGTTTCGCGCGAAATATACCGACAAAATTACTGGCATAGGCGCCGCTATAGCCAAAAAGAAATACGGCCCAGAACCATATATTTATATCCCCAAATGTCCCTGTGAAGATTTTAAAAATCCCGGCGATGAGTAAAATGGAAATTGCGGGCACATGCAAAAACGCAGCGGCCAATGTTAAGCCTAGAGTAATTTGAAGCGTGAAGCCACGTTGCCACGGTCCATATAAAGGGCGACGCATATGCACGGCGTAGCTCTGCATAAATCCTTTTAACCATCTTTCGCGTTGGGCTTTCCAATTTCGATATTCACTAACCGCTTCTTCGCGCGTTCCGCCCGTAATCATCCCAATGCGCCAGCCAAAGGCGGAAAGGCGAAAGGATAAATCTGCGTCTTCTGTCACATTGTGCGGATCCCATAATCCGCAGTCGTCTAATGCGGCGCGGCGCATATGGTTGCTCGTTCCGCCTAGGGGGAAGGGGAGTCCTGTCTTAGCGTAAAAGGGGTTCATCACATGAAACAGGGCGGCATATTCAATTGTAAACTGCCGCGTCAGCCAGTTTTGATTGTCATTGTAATAATCTAGCGGCGCCTGAACCGCGCCAAGATTTTGGTTTTTATGAAGCGCTAAAGCAGCCTGTTTTAGTTGCTGCGGATGCGGACGGTCTTCGGCGTCATATATTGTAACGATATCTCCGGTCGCGCGCTGCATCGCGACATTCATAGCTTTGGGTTTTGTCCGTGGCAGGCTTGGCAAAACGCCAACAATATCAAATTGCGGTGTCATATTATGCTCAACGGCCCTTATTGTAGAGAAGTCGTCAGCTTCACAAATCATCAAAATTTGCAATTTGTCTTTGGGGTAATCAATGCGCGACAACGCGCTCATTAAACCGGCGACGACTCTCGCCTCATTATGGAGCGGCACGAGCACAGTATATTTGGGCCAGTCAAAATCATCGGGAATAGGACGAGCTTTGGGCTCCGGTGATAAACAGGCCACCCAGCGAATGAGCGCTGCAAAGATTATGATGGTGGTCACGATGCCCATAGCAATATCGAAAGTGAGACCCGGAGCTGCGGCGAAACATATGAAAACCGTTAGCCCTAAACCGTATAAGAAAACGAGGCGCCATGTGCTCAGATTACCCTGCGCGCAGGACCATTGCGGCGATGCCTTCATCGCGCCGTAAATCTGGTTTTCGTCTTGCCCCCGCAACATAGTTCGAATTAAGCGGAGGTGCTGCGAAGGCACAAGTCATTTCGCTCTAAACGCGATTTGGTCATATTGACCTTGGCGTCATTGCCCCCTAATCACCGCCAACGCTAATGGAGCCTAAAATGCCTTTTTCAGATGAGACTATGATGCGCAGCAAAGCCTGGCCGTTCGAGCAGGCGCGCGAGATTTTAAAACGTCTGAATATTGAAAAGAAACGCGGCATTGAGCGCGGCGAGCGGCCTGTGATTTTTGAGACGGGTTACGGCCCGTCCGGCCTGCCGCATATTGGGACTTTTGGCGAAGTCGCGCGCACGACGATGGTGCGCAAAGCTTTCATCGCGCTGACTGAGGGTAAGATTGCCACGCGCATGATTTGCTTCTCGGATGATATGGACGGCTTTCGTAAAGTGCCCAGCAATATGCCAAATGGCGAGATGCTCGCCGAGCATTTAGGAAAGCCGCTAACGGATGTGCCGGATCCCTTTGGGACACATGATAGCTATGCGGGGCACAACAACGCCATGTTGCGTGATTTTCTAGATAGTTTTGGATTTGAATATGAATTTAAATCCGCGACTGAGGAATATCGCAGCGGGGCATTTGATGATGTTCTGCTCAAGGCCGCGCGCAATTACCAAAAAATCATGGACGTGATGCTCCCGTCGCTCGGCGAAGAGCGCCAAGCGACATATTCGCCATTTCTGCCGATCTCTCCCACAACCGGCCGCGTCCTCTATGTGCCGATGAAATCGGTCAATGGCGAGACGGGTGAGATTACATTTGACGATGAGGACGGCACTGAAGTCACAATGCTTGTGACGGGCGGTAATGTGAAGATGCAGTGGAAGCCGGATTTCGGTATGCGATGGGCCGCGCTGGGCGTCGACTTTGAAATGTTTGGAAAAGACCATCAAGCCAATGCCGGGCTTTACTCTAAAATTTGTAAAATCCTCGGCGCGCAGCCGCCGGTGCAATATGTCTATGAATTATTTTTGGACGATAAAGGCGAGAAAATTTCCAAATCCAAAGGTAATGGTATCGCGGTCGAAGACTGGTTGAAATATGCCATGCCGGAATCCCTTGCGCTTTATATGTTTACAAAACCGCGCACGGCCAAGCGTCTGTTCTTTGATGTCATTCCCAAAGCGACGGATGAATATTTTCAGCATTTGGCCGCTTATCCCGGCCAAGATGAAAAACAAAAAGCGAGCAACCCTGTTTGGTTCATTCACAACCAAGAGCCGCCGCAGGACATTCCGCCAATCAGTTTCTCGCTGCTCTTAAATTTGGTCAGCGCCGCCAATGCTTCGTCCAAAGATATTTTGTGGGGCTTTATTGAGCAATATGTCCCGGGCGCAAGCGCGGACAGTTCTCCCGTGCTTGATGATCTGTGCGAATATGCCGTGCGCTATTATGCTGATTTCGTGAAGCCCGCGAAGAATTATCGCGCGGCGACCGATCAAGAGCGCGTCGCCATGCTGGATTTGAAAACGCGCCTCCTCGCGCTGGACAAAGATGAGCGCGACGCGGGAACGCTGCAGACCGAAGTCTTTAGCGCAGGCAAAGCCGCGGAATATGAAAATCTACGCGACTGGTTCAAAGCGCTTTACGAAGTGTTGTTCGGTGAAGAGCAAGGCCCGCGTTTTGGGTCATTCGTCGCAATTTATGGCGTGAAGCCGACAGCAGATTTAATAGATCGCGCGCTGGCGGGAGAGCTCGTCGAGGGTTAAACAAAAGGCGACTCGATTTATCGGGCATCTATGTTAAACTTCTTCGGAAATAAATATTTCGGGGGATAAAGATGAGCGTAGCAGAATTATATCCGGCGAGTCCGACAGATGTGCCGGAAAGCCTAACGCAGGCCAAATCAAGTTATCGTCGCCAAGCGACATTGGCCTTTATGGGCTTGCTCGCCTTCATGGTGATCTATCTGCTGCTTACCGCCGGGTTTGGGTATATCACATTTAAAAATGTGGTCGCTTTATCTGAGTCCGGGGATTTGAATATTGCGCAAATCCTCGTGGTGTTTTGTGCAGGGCTGCTAACGCTCTTTATGGTGAAGTCGCTATTTGCAATTCGCAAAATGGGAACGCCGGATGGCATCGAAGTTTCGCCCGAAGATCAGCCAGAGCTTTATAGTTATTTGCATAAATTAGCCGATGAAGTGGGCGCGCCGCGCCCGCACCGCGTTTTCCTGACACCGGAAGTGAATGCAGCGGTTTTTTATGATTTGTCCCTTATAAATTTAATTATCCCATCGAAGAAAAATTTGATTGTCGGATTGGGGTTGGTCAATGTTCTAAACCTGTCAGAATTCAAGGCCGTATTGGCTCACGAGTTTGGTCATTTTTCTCAGAACACGATGATGGTGGGCCGCTGGGTTTATATCGCGCAGCAAATTATTTCGCATCTGGTTAGCGTGCGCGATTGGCTAGATGGTATTGTCAGTTTTATCTCGCGCATTGATCTTCGGGTCGCCTGGATCGGCTGGATTTTAAAAATCGTATTGTGGTCACTGCGTTCCCTTATGGAAGTGCTGTTCCGCATTGTGATCATCGCAGAGCGCGCGTTGAGCCGTGAAATGGAATTTAATGCTGACCTCGTGGCCGTATCCGTCACAGGCAGTGATGAGCTTGTGAACGCCCTGTATAAGCTCCAGGCTGCGGACCAAGCGTGGCGCACCGCAATGAGCGTCGCGGGGCAAGCTGCGGGCAAGAACAAGATTATTACAGACCTATTCGAAGCCCAAACACAGTCTATTGCTGAGATGCGCCGCATTTATGATGATCCGGATTATGGCGTTCCGCCGCTGGCGAGCGGGGATGTCAGCGCGCATCGCGTATTTGAGGCGCAAAATGCGCTGCCTCCGCAAATGTGGTCAACTCATCCGCCGTCAAGTGACCGCGAAATGAATGCCAAAGCGCTTTATGTCAAAGGCACAAAGGATGAGCGCAGCGCATGGCTTATCTTTAGGCAGCCGGAAAAACTGCGCAAAACGCTGAGCCGCGGGATTTATAACGCGGAAAAAACAAAAGGATTTGAAGCGGCCTCCTCGGCAGAATTTGTAGCGCAGCGTTTTAATAATGTGTCCTTTTCACCCGAGTTTCGCGGCGCATATCTGGGCCGCTCGCCTGTGCGCGACTTTAAAAGTGTCGACAGTATGATGTCTATGGCGACAATTGGCGGTTCTATTGATCCTGATAATTTATATCCCGAAAGCATCAATCAAGACATCAAAGCCGTGAATGGATTTTCACAAGAAATTGCCACACTAGAAGCGTTAATGAGTGGCGATTTAAAACCGTCCGGAGGCGTGATCCGGCATCGCGGCGAAGATATTCGTAAGGATGAAATTCCTGAGCATATCGAGCAGGTCAAGGAAGATAAGAAACACGCCCTTGAAAAATTGATGGTACATGAAGCGGATTGCCGCAAGACAGCGCTTAATATTGCCGAAAAATTCCAAAAGGGTTGGCCGGAATATTTGGGTTACACCGTGAATTTATTACACGCAGCGGATCATATGCTAGCGGTTGTTTCAAATGAGAAATCGCGGCTGATTAATACATGGAACGTTATTGTAGCCGATGGCAGCATCGGACATTTTGAGCGCCGCCGTATGTTGCGTGTATGTGACGAAACCAACGCAATTATGCGCAATGTCTCTGGCCATATTCGGTCCATTACATTGTCGCCAAAGATACTCGGTGAAATTGGAATTAAAGACTGGCAAGAAGCCGTGAGTGAGTTTAATTTCCCGCAGGCGGATAAGAAGAACTTTCCGCAATGGGTTCAGGCCGCATATGATATGATGGACCATTATGAGCATGCCTTAAACGCGCTCTATGTCGAATTACTCGAAGATCTATTGGATAGCGAGACGGCCTTGAAAGCGCATTTCAAATCCGGAAGCCAGCCAGAGGCCGCGCCAGAGGCAGGTCAGGTTCCGGCGGACTATCCAATCTTGCTCGATGGCGATGAATATGTGCTGCAGAAGAAACTGGATTTATGGAACCGGTTCCAACTTGCTCATGGGGTTTTGCCGTCGATCTTCCGCACCCTCATTTCGCTGGGTATTGTTGGCGGAACATTATTTGCGGGGATTGCAGCGCTAAATTCTTAGCTACTGACTGACCCAAACGATACGCGCGATCCAGAGGACTTCCATACGGTCAAGGTCGCGGTCTTCGTAATCGGGGTTGAGGGAGATAAGCTCGATGCGCTTTTGGGTCATGCGGCGCAGCTCTTTGGCCATAATCTCGCCGCTTATGGTTTTGACAACGACGCGGTCTCCGCGGCGCACCTCTTCGTTGGGCGCGATCAAGACGCGGTCGCCTTCGCGCAGCACAGGGGACATGCTGTCGCCTGAGATTTCCAGCGCGTAAGTATTCTCATCGCGTACGCCCGGCATGCGCACTTCTTCCCAGCCCGCGCCGACCGGGAAACCTGCATCATCAAAAAAACCCTCACTGCCCGCCTGAGCCAGACCGATGAGCGGCACAGATAATCCGCGCGCGCGGCCATTGCCCATCGCGACCAGTGTGGCGAAGTCCTCGATATCCACGCCCAGCGCGTCAAGCACTTTGGAGAGGCTCTCTGTGCTTGGCCAGCGCGGTTTACCGTCGCTTGCTTGGCGCTTGGATTTGTTAAAGGTGGTGGGGTCCAGTCCCGCGCGCCGCGCCATTGCGCTGGTGGATATGGAAAAGCGCTGGGCGAGTAAATCCAAAGCTGACCATATATCGCGATGTTCAAACATGGGACGGCTCGGGGTTAGAATTGCTCGGATAACTCTAATAGGAATAAATGCCTATGCGGTCAAGCGCTACGCGGGCATAAAAAAGCCCCGCACGCGGCGGGGCTTTCATACTTTATTCGGCGAAAGGCTAGTCGTTATATGCGCTCTCACCGTGAAGGCTGTAGTCCAAACCTTCACGTTCTTGGTCTTCGGTCACCCGCAGGCCAAAGATTGCCTTAAGAATAGCGAGGATGATGACGCTGCCGATAACAGAAATCGCAACCACTGCCGCGAGGCCTGTAAGTTGAACCATGAAGTCGCCTTCGCCTGTTCCGCCAAGCGCCGCGTGCGACAAGAGCGGCAATGTCAAAATACCGAGTATGCCGCCGACGCCATGAACTGCGAAGACATCAAGGCTGTCATCAAATTTCCACTTCACGCGAACAAGGATCACAGCAAGGTAGCACAAGACACCGCCAAGCAGGCCAATGATCATTGCGCCTTGCGGGCCAAGAACTCCGGCCGCAGGCGTAACCGTCGCCAGACCCGCAATCGTGCCTGTCGCCGCGCCGACCAAGGTCGCTTTGCGGTTGGTGATATATTCAATCACCATCCAGCTGAGCGTGCCCATCGCCGCTGCGATATGTGTGACGAGTAGGGCCATGCCTGCCCCATTATTTGCGCCCAGCGCTGAGCCGCCATTAAAGCCGAACCAGCCGACCCAAAGCATAGACGCACCGATCATGACGAATGCAGGGCGATGCGGAATTGCGGGCTCGTCGGGGAAGCCTTTGCGCTTACCGAGCATGGCGACATAAACCAGCGCGCTAACACCTGCCGTAGCATGAACCACGAGGCCGCCTGCGAAATCAACAAGGCCCTTTTCGAAGAGCCATCCGCCTTCGGCCCAAATCCAATGGGTAACGGGGGCGTAGACGCATAAAAGCCATGCCACAGTAAAGAGCATGACAGGTAAGAACTTTACGCGCTCAACAAAGGCGCCAACAATGAGGCCCGGCGTGATGATCGCGAAAGTCATTTGGAAGGCGAGGAATGTGCTTTCGGGTATCGTTCCCGACACCGCGTCGCGTTTCAAATCGCCAAGGAAAAGATTACCTAATCCGCCCCACCAGCCATTCGCGCCGCCAAAGGCAATGGAATATCCTGCGACAACCCAGACAATGCTGGCGACAGCTGCAATGCCGTAAACTTTCATTAAAACGGAGAGGACATTTTTGGCGCGCACGAGGCCACCATAAAACAATGCCAATCCCGGGAGCGACATAAATAAGACAAGCGCCGTTGCGGTCAGTATCCACGCTGTGTCGCCTGCGCTGATTGCGGGCGCATCCTGCGCATAAGCGGGCAGCGCCGCAATAAATGGTAGCGCGGAAGCTATCGACGCGCGCGTAATAAATTTGGGTAACATGAACCCCTCCATCCCAATGTGATCCTGCTTCCCGCAGGTTAGGCGCATTCAAAACAGAGTCGGGCGCGGGGCAATCTCTCTATTTATGCGGCTTGGGGGTAAGTTGCGCGCGCATAAAAAAACACCGCCATAAGCGGTGTTTTGCTGAAAGTTTAATCAATCACCTTGGTTTGTGCATTTGGGTTACGCAAACCAATTAGAAAGAATTACCCCACAAATTCTGGATAGGACGGAATGCCGACTTCGGCTTGATCTAGTCCGACATATTCGTCTTCTTCGCTGACGCGGATGCCGATGGTGAAGCGCATTGCCGCCCAAATCACAAAGCTGATCGCGAAGACAAAGGCACCGATTGCGATAACGCCGAGCGCTTGAACGCCGAGCTGTTGCATCACAGTACGTTCTACACCCTCAGAGATTTCTGTTTGTGTGTTCAATGCGACAACCAATGTCCCGAAGATACCGGCAATCAAATGAACCGGGATCGCGCCGACAACATCATCAATTTTGAGCTTATCCAGCAATGGAACGAAGATCACGACGATCAGGCCGCCAACGCCGCCAATCAGGATGGACGATAAAGCGGAGGGGGCCAAAGGCTCAGCCGTGATTGCAACCAAGCCCGCTAGCGCGCCGTTTAGCGCCATCGTCACGTCGATCTTTTTATAGATAATCTGCGTGAGGATTACCGCTACAACAACGCCGCCTGCGGCTGCTAGATTTGTATTGGCGAAAATCTTTGACACATCTGCGGCGTCTGTGATTGTGCCCATGGCGAGCTGTGAGCCGCCATTAAAACCAAACCACCCGAGCCAAAGAATAAATGTACCCAGCGTCGCGAGCGGAATAGAACTGCCTAACATCGGAACAACTTTGCCATCAGATGTGTATTTCCCTTTGCGCGCGCC
>CALLBH010000214.1 GCA_938001945.1 uncultured Robiginitomaculum sp. | reverse complement strand
CGCCATCAACGCCGATCACGCCATTTCGGGACTTGGCAACAATGAGAGATAATTTCGGTTCAGTGGTCATGATGCGGGGTTACACCAGCGCCGCGCCCCCGTATAGTGGCGCAAGTTGAAAGGGTCGATATGTCCACATATGCTAACCGCGCAAAGCCAAAGTCCAAATGGCCGATTTATACGGCAGTCTATGTCCTGCTCATCCCCTTTATCAATTGGAGCTTTACTTGGGCACCCATGTGGGAACTTTTGCCCGGCTGGGCGTTTAATCCTGTCACCATAGTTACGGGCCTCGTTTTGGTCGTGCGCGACTTCGCCCAGCGCGAGATTGGCCACAAAGTCCTCATCGCGATGGCGCTCGCACTCATTCTAACAGCATTTTTTGCAGGCAAAGAACTCGCGCTCGCCAGCGGCGCGGCCTTTGCCATTTCAGAGATTAGCGCCTGGGCGAGGGTCACCTTCACCAAATACAAATTATCAACCCGCGTCCTGCTCTCCTCCGCGCTCGCCGCGCCGCTGGATACGACGATATTTCTCTATGGCGCAGAGATGATCCGGCCCAATCAACTCACCCTGCCCAATGTCACCATGTCGATTATCGGCAAAATGGCGGGAGCCTTAGTCATATGGTGGATAATCCGCCGAACCCTCGACAAGCGCGAGGCAGAATCCCTGAAGAACACTTTCAGCTGATGCCCCTCTCTTTCACAATACTGGCGTGGCTTGGCACAGCCGTCTTCGCCTTTAGCGGCTCGCTCATGGGGCTGAATAAGCGCATGGATATTATTGGTGTGGCCTTTGTCGCGACACTGACGGGGATTGGCGGCGGGACGATTCGCGACCTTCTGATTGGGCGCACGCCCGTTACATGGGTCACGACGCCTACCGACATATTTATATGCTTCGCCGTCGCGGCGATGGCCTGTCTGTTTTACCGCCTCTTTATGGGCCGCACGATGAAGTGGCTTATCTATGCTGATGCCATCGGGTTGGCGCTGTTCTCCGTGCTCGGCACAGCCATTGCGCTCAAGACCGGATCACATCCCATAATTGCCATATTATTCGGCGCGATGAGCGCCACATTTGGCGGCATTGTGCGCGACGTCATTTGCAGTGAAACGCCCATATTGTTTTCCAAAGAAATCTATATCAGCGCCGCGCTGCTGGGCGGCGCGCTCTATTTGGTCACGCCTGAGTCGCTCGGTTTTGAAATCCGCGCGCTTGTCGGGATGACAGGCGCAGCCGCCTTGCGCATTGCCTCACTTGTCTTTAGCTGGTCGCTCAATTTCCCAAGCTATAAAAATGCGCCTGATAAAGCGCAGCCGGAATATATCATGGAAGATACTGATCAATGAGTGAACTACCTACCTGTCCCAAATGCGAGTCAGAATACACCTATCAAGACGGCGCGCTCATCATCTGCTCCATGTGCGCCCATGAATGGAACCCGGACGATGTAGAAAGCGGCGAGAAGGTCTATCGCGACGTCAACGGAAACGCCCTCGTCGAAGGCGATATGGTGACGCTGATTAAAGACTTAAAAGTGCGCGGGACATCCAAAACCGTCAAAGTCGGGACGCGCGTCAAAATCGGACGGCTTGTGGACGAAGATCATGATATTGATTGCAAAATCGACGGCTTCGGCGCGATGAAGCTTAAGACTGAATTTGTGAAGAAGTCGGGTTAGAGCGCCGCCCCTACGGCCTTCATCCCGCCGGAGGGCGGGACCCAGTCAGCAATGCTTTAGCTTTAGCTTAATATAGTCAGAGTTTTAAAATGCCGTGCATTCGGAATTTGCAAATAAAAATTATCCAAAAATGAGGTTTCGCAAATCTGGGTCCCGCCCTCCGGCGGGATGATGGGTGGTGGGTTAGGAACTCAACTCCTGAAATCGTCATTCCGACGCGAGCTTGCTGGCCCGGAATCCATGCCTAGATCTAGCGACCCAAACGGTTTCGTATTTACATAAAAATCTAGGAATGGATTGCAGGCGACGCTTCGCGCCGCGTTGCAATGACGGGCCGCATTAAACCGCCCGCAAATCATCCCGATAGCGCTTAGCGTTTGCCACATAAATCTGCGCGCTCATTTTAAGCATCGCAATTTGTTGATCTGTAAGCTTTTTCACCACGCGCCCGGGGCTGCCCATAACCATGGAGCCGTCGGGAATGTCTTTGCCTTCGGTAATTAGCGTATGCGCGCCGACCAGGCAGTTTTTACCGATGCGCGTTTTGTTTAGTATCGTGCTGCCAATCCCGATCAGGCTATTATCGCCGATGATACAGCCATGTAGCATGACTTTGTGGCCAATAGTAACATCAGAACCAATTGTCAGCGGGCATCCGGGATCGGTATGCAGCACGGAATTATCCTGCACATTACTGCGCTCGCCGACCGTAATTAGGTCATTATCCCCGCGCAGCACTGCGCCAAACCAGATGGAGCTTTGCGCCATCAATTTGACATTGCCCATCACATGCGCGCCGGGCGCAATGTAATGCGAGCCATCATCAGGTAGCTGCGGGCTTATGTCACCGAGGGCGTAAAGGCTCATAGATCAGCGATATCTTGCTGCAAAATAGAGATGTTCAAATCATATGAAATGTCATCTTTGTCTTCATCATCAATATAGAGAAGGCCAAGGATTTCATCGTTCAGATAGACTTCAACGCTGTCCGCGACTTTGCGCGCGCGCAGATCAAATCCGGTGATACCGAAGCGTTTTTCAAGATAGGCTTTTACAGTCGAAATTTGTGTGGGGGTCATAATTAATCCTCAAGAATATTTTGGTCCATGTTCTGCGCGGGGTTTTCACACGGCACGCCAACAGGTTTGGCGGGAACGCCGGCTACCGTACAATGGGGCGCGACGGGCGCGAGTACAACAGAGCCAGCTGCAATTCGGGACTTATCCCCGATAATTATATTGCCTAAAATCTTTGCGCCTGCGCCAATGAGAACGCCTTGGCCGACTTTGGGGTGGCGATCCTCGTGCTCTTTGCCTGTACCGCCCAATGTTACGCCGTGAAGGATGGAGCAATCATCGCCGACAACGGCGGTTTCGCCGATGACGATACCGGTCGCGTGATCAAACATAACGCCCTGCCCGATTTTGGCCGAGGGATGAATATCCACGCCGAACAATTCGCTACAGCGGCTTTGCATATGATAGGCAAACATATGCCGCCCTTGCCCGAACAGGCTATGCGCGATGCGGTAGGTTTGCAGAGCCAAGAACCCTTTGAAATATAGAAAGACTTGTAAGCACGACGTCGAAGCCGGGTCGCGCTGCCGCACAGCGAGTAAATCCGCTGAGGCGGCTTTGATAATCGTCTCATCCGCCGCGTAAACATCCAAAATCGTTTCGCGAATATGAAGCGCTTTAAACTCTGCATTGGCCAGTTTCTCAGCCAGATGATTTGCTAGCGCCGCCGTAAAAGATTTCTGCCCTAAAATAATATCGTGAAGCATAGAGGCCATGGCGCGTTCTTTGAGCGCGATGCGCGCCGCCTCGTCATTAAGCTGGCTCCATGTGCAGGGCTTTGACATGGCCATTTGCTCGGGCGTTCGTACAACTGTCATATTGGCCATGGGGCCTCCATCTCTCATTTTCACCCATGATTTAGCCGAAAACGTCCCTCTTAGATAGGGCGCAAAGTCTTAAAACAAAGTCACTTCACTCAGAAGTGAGAGAGGTTAACCTCGCCCACGATAGGGCGCGACGCCTTGATCGGGGAGCCAGACCCCTTCGGGGCATTTGCCGTTTTGGTAAAATACATCAATCGGAATGCCGCCGCGTGGATACCAATAGCCGCCAACCCGCAGGAAATGCGGCTTTAGTTCGGCAACGAGGCGCTTGCCGATGGAGGTGATGCAGGCTTCATGAAAATCGCCGTGATTACGAAAGCTGCCCATATAAAGCTTGAAGCTTTTACTCTCGACGAGGAATTGATCGGGCACATAATCCACCACGATATGGGCGAAATCCGGCGCGCCCGTCACAGGGCAAAGCGATGTAAATTCCGGGCAGACCAAACGCACTGTGTAAGGCTCATCCGCGCAAGGATTTGCGACACGCTCAAGCTCAGCTTTATTCGGGTCATCCGGCAGCGGAGTATGCGCGCCAAGCTGGCCTAATTTATCGTAACGCGAATGTGTCATAATGAGCCTTCGTGGAGGTTGGTATTAGTCCGCCTACGCCTTTCAGGCTTCGGCGTGACAGCCTTCGCCGCACTCCACTTTAGCTAAGGAGTATGGTTCAGGCTGGCTTGCCAAGCCGAAGCTGCGAAGCAGCGAAGGCCCCTGCCGGGGCATTCTACACCTTGTTTTGATCCACTGGATCAAACCATTCGCTGACGCGAAGCGGCTGCGAATGGTACGGGCGGCCGGAATCGAACCGGCACTCCAATACAGGAACAAGATTTTAAGTCTTGCGTGTCTACCAATTCCACCACGCCCGCAGAGCAATTGAGCGCGCTATATAGGCAAAGCGCAGGGGTCTGACCAGTGTCTTTTTCATCGATTATCATTTTGAAATAAGCCCGTGACGACCTGCGCATGCCCTGCTAACGCCATAAGATGAAAATAATTACAAAAACCGAAGAACTCTCCGCCTTTTGCGACAAACTCGCCAAACATGATTTCATTGTTGTCGATACAGAATTCATGCGCGATTCGACATTTTACTCCAAGCTCTGCCTGATACAGGCCTCCGGCCCCGGCATGGAAGCGATCATCGATCCGCTCGCCGACGGCATTGATCTATCGCCCTTCCTCGATTTGATGATGGACGAAGATATCACTAAGGTCATGCATGCCGCGCGTCAGGATATGGAGATCTTCTACGCGCTATGTGATGATGTTCCTTCTCCGCTCTTTGATACGCAAATCGCGGCAATGGCGTTGGGCTATGGGGATAGCGTCGGATATATGGCGCTAGTTAAGGGATTTCTTGGCGTAAACCTAGATAAGGGCGCGCGCTTTACCGATTGGAGCCGCCGCCCACTCTCCAACAAACAGCTTCATTACGCGCTGGGTGATGTCACCCATTTGCGCGATATTTACCCGCGTATGCTGGCAAAGCTCAATGAACTGGGCCGCATGGATTGGGTGGTCGAGGAAATGCAGGGACAGCTGGACCCTGCCCTTTATGCCTTCGAGCCGGAGCTAGCCTATAAGCGCCTTAAAATTCGCAACAACAAACAAGATTATCTGGCAGCGCTTAAAGCCTGCGCGGCATGGCGCGAAAATGAGGCCCAAAGCCGTAATGTTCCGCGCAACCGTATCCTCAAAGATGACGCAATTTATGCTCTTGCACAGCAGCTCCCGCGTTCGCGCGAAGCTTTGTCTAAGATGCGCGGCGTCCCGCGCGGATTTGAGCGTTCAAAATCGGCCGACAAACTCCTGTCGAAACTCGATACAGCGCTAAAAAACAAAGACAGCTACGCCCCGCCAGCGCCAAAGGTCCAGCATATGCCGCCCAATCTGGGCCCTACGATGGATATGCTTAAAACCTTGCTCCGCCTTCGCAGCGAGTATCAGGACATTGCTCCGCGATTAATCGCCAATGCCTCTGACATAGAACAAATCGCGGCCTTTGGGTCCAAGGCTAAGGTGAAAGCCCTAAAGGGATGGCGCCGCGAGGTATTCGGCCAAGACGCGCTGAACATGCTGGACGGTAAAATTGCGCTCATGCTTGAGGGCCGCGAGGTTGTCGCTAAAGAGATATAGGACGAATTATGAAAAAGACGATCATTGCCGCGCTGGCCGCGGCTGCATGTTTAGCGGGATGTTCCGAAACGCAGACAACGGATGCCGCGGCGAAACAATATGGCGCATATATGATCGTCAAAGGCGAAAATTACGAAGCTCAATATCTGGTCCCCTACGCCGCATCACTCGGACCGATTTACGCGAAATATGGCGGCGAATATGTTGCCTTTAGCACTTCATATGACACGCTCGAAGGGCAAGAAACCGCGCAGGCGATTATCATTTCCGGCTGGCCAAATGTTGACGCGGCCAATGAATTTTGGACCTCCCCAGAATACCGCGAAGCAATAAAATTACGCGACGGCATTGGGCAGTTCACGGTTGTGGTTGTTCCGGCTCTTCCGGCAAATTAGACTCGTCTTTAGGCGGGTCATTCTGCGGCACAGGATCAAATATGCGCCGCAAGAACCCGGGCGTAAGCGCAGATAGCGGATTGACGCTAATCTGCGTTTTATCAAAGGGGCCATTCACCTCATAGCTCAGCGCAAAGATACCTTCGCCTTTTTTGCCCACGATAATATCCCCTAAAAGCGGTATGTCGCCCAATAATGAGTTCAGCGTGTAACTTGGGACTAAAACGCCATTCAGGGTCATGGATTGATCGCTAAAATCAATATCTCCATTAGCGGTAAGCCCCAGCGAAGACCCGCCCATACGCGCCTCGCTGACAGATAATATGCCTTGTTCATATGTAAATGGCGCTTGGAATTCCTTAAAATTCATCCCGCGGCCATCAAGGGCATCCGATAGCCCCTTTAAAGATGCCAAAGACAGAATTTGCGCAAAAATTGGCGCATTGACCAGTTTGAATTCCTCCAAACGCGCTGTACCGGTAATCGGTCCGCCCTCTCCCGTTGGAGGCAATGTTGCCGCAATATTAAGCGTCCCGCCCTCTAGCGATCTAAAATTATAAAGCGCGCGAAAAGCTTGTCCGGCATTGGGCAGTTTCAAATCCAGCGTTCGACGACCGCCCGCGACAGGGGTTGTCACTTCTGCGCTCATGGGCTGCCCATTTAAATCCCCGAGCAGCGACATTGCGACCATGCCCGAATCATCGCCGCGATACGTCACGACAGATCCGGTTAGGCTGGCATCGGTCGACAAAACCAGAGTATCAACCGCTGCAGTAACAACAACAGGCAAGCGCTCTCCGTCACGGCCAAAATTCGTAAGCTGGCTCATCCACGGCGACACATCCAAATATGATGCATTCACATCAAAGCGCAGATCACCTGCTGCGTTGTTTTGCCCTGTAATCGAACCGTCAATAACCCGATCAATTTTTACGACGGGAAACTCCATCGCAGTTAGACGAAAATCATTCTCAAGCCTTATGTCTCCGGAAATAGAGACGCCCTCGGAGGCGATTTGAACGCCGTTTAACGCAACGACGTCACCTGTTAAGTCTATGTCAGCCGTCAAAGTGCCGGGCGTGCCGCGTTCCTTGCGCCACACGCCGCCCAGTGACAAATTTGCAGGCGTCAAATCCACTTTCAGATTGGCAGCGCGAACCTCCCCGCCCTGTCCCTCTGCATTGATCGACATATCCATTGCGCCATCAAAAAAGGCGCGCTGCCCAATCCCGAACTTATCTAAATCATCACGCGTCAAACGTCCGGTCACATTATATCGCGTCGGCTCCACGCCTTCGTCGAACAAATCCAAATAAGACATCTGCGCCTGCCACGCTCCGATGGAAACGGGGCCATTAATTGACATTTTCTCATTATCGACTTCCAGCGTCACATCTGCATTAGAAATCGTGTATTCACCAATTTTAATCGGCGTCGATACATTCGAAAATGTCCCAACGGCGCTGTATCGAATCAAATTCCGATCAAAATTTTCAAGCAAAGGTCTCGTGATTTGAACGGATACATCACCCGCGCCCGAGAAGGCCTTGGGGTCCAAATTGGCTTTCGTTAAAAATCTAAATGGCTCTTCGTCGACCAAGGACAGCAAATCTGTTGCCTCGCCGCTCGCCGCAAATTCAATATTAAGATCGCCGCCCTTGGGGTTCAAACGGGGGATATCAACGCGCGCTGACATTAAATTAATTGCGTCACCAATTCGGCCTTCACTTGCCGTAAGTTCGAAGCGATTGCCTTCCAGCACCGCAAATCCGGAGGCGTCGTTTAGAGGCGTCATTGTCGAGATATATTTTACGTCAGAGTTAAAATAATTAAAGCTCAGACGAAGGTCTTCATTATCCAAAACCCCGGTTTCAAAATTGTCCGCGTCGATCGAAGCTACGATGTCAATTTGCGGAATATCGCCGGATAATAATGAGCGAGCAATCCAATCTCGCGCGCCGAGCGCAAAATCTACGGGCCAGTGCTTTAAAACTATTTGCGGCGTGATATTCCCGCTTAATTTGCCATTTAAGTTTAGTTTATTCAGGGGCTTATCACCATCACTAAATGTGATATCTGTAGAAAACTCGCCTGCATATTCTCCGAAATCGACGGCCAATTTCGATAGATTTAAATTAGAGCTTTGAGAATCATATTCGCCCGTAACCTTGGCAGAAACGAGTTCTAAATCCTCTGCGAACCGCTCACCCAAATCCAATCGAACAGGCTTCAAATTAGCCTCAAAGGAAACGGGCTTTTTAAAGAACCCCGCGCCGGGGTCACCAAAACCTTTTAAAGAAACCAGTCCTTGAAGTACCATTAAATCGGACTCGATCTTCAAGTCTTTCAACCGTAGCGTTTCGCTGGAACGATCATAATTTGCGACAAATTTTGCGGCATCAAAATCACGCCACGTCTCGCCAGCTTTAATGCGGCCCTGCCCCGCTGAAAACTTCACGTCAGCGACGGTCAAACCCGCCTCTGTTGCTTTGATGTCAGCAATAACTTCAACAGGCGCGTCAAGCGCGCCAATTGCTGAAAACCGTCCTTGGGTTGGCAATAATTTGGCGGGATAGAACTCGGCAGTATTCAGCTTAACATCAAAATCAGTGAGCTCAGCATTACAGCTCGCGTGAATACTCAGCGGCGTTATTTGACCATTTGAGGCAATGTCCGAGGCGAGATCGAGCTCAATTTTGTCTCCCTGATTGCTATATTCCAAATTAACCGAGTCGAGGCGCCAGTTAATCTGCTCAATTTCATCGATTACATATATTTGCCCGCCGCGCAGGCTCATAGAACTTATGCTTCGCCATTGGCGTGTCTTGCCCGAAGGTGCATTGTTAGAGGCCTCTTGAACGGCGCTCATATCACGCGAATAGGCTTCAGAATTATCCGGAGCCCCAAGCCCCACGCTTACATTGCCTTTCGAATTGCGAATGACCGTTAGACTTCCCCCTTCAAGCTTACCCTCGGTTAAAACAGGTGAGCCGAATATAAGTGAGCGCAGACCAAATTTGGCGTCCATGGCTTTGATTGAAGTAATGGGCACACCATTTTGATCGAAGACTTTAACGTCACGGGCGACAAAACCCAGCGCTTGCTCGTCGCGAAACCACTGCACGCGCAAACTCTCAAGGTCCGCAGATTGGCCGTTAAACCGGTCCGACAAAATAGATTGCGCCGTGCCTTTCATTGGAGACAGATCAACCGTTTCCGATTGCAAAAAGAAGAACAGCAAATTGAACCAAATAAAAATTACACCCAGTATGATGGTCATAAGCTCAGCAGCGCATCCCAGCATAAATCGCGCGCAACGATAAAGAAGCGTATTGGGGGATCCATCATATTTACGCGCCGCTTTTGTCTTGGCCGCAAGTTTCATTTTATGTGCGCGCCACCGATCAAAGAGCGACATCATAAGATCATGTCCGGGAGGATCACGTTCGTCTTCAGGTGTAGACGCATCCGTCATTATCAGGCAATCCCGCTAACAATGGGCTGCGTAGCTAGGCTATATTGGTTAAACCTAAATGGAGATAATAAAATGAGCACATTCCCACAAGTTGATGAAAAAGCACCGGATTTTGACCTGCCAACGGATGGCGGAGGAACAATATCACTTGCTGATTTAAAAGGGCAGAAAGCCGTCATATATTTCTATCCAAAGGATGATACGCCTGGGTGCACAAAAGAGGCTATCGCCTTTACCGCCCATAAGAAAGCCTTTGATGCATTAGGTGTGAAAATTATTGGCGTCTCCAAAGACACCGTTGCCAAACATGACAAGTTCAAAGCCAAGCATGATTTAAACATAATCCTTGCTTCTGATGTAGAGGGTAAGATGGTGGAAGATTACGGTGTATGGGTTGAGAAGAATATGTACGGTAAAAAATATATGGGCATCCAGCGCGCAACCGTGTTGATTGATGCGGACGGCAAAGTCATCGCGGCCTGGCCAAAAGTTCGCGTCAAAGGTCACGTCGAAGACGTATTGGAGGCCGCGGCATAAATGCTCAAAAGCCGCATCCACGCTCTAGATGTTCTTGGCACGGCGCAGCCTTCCGCGAAACAGGCTGCGGCCTTTGCGCTGCGCGATAGGTTTGACGCGCAGCTCCCGAGCGCAGACGGGGCGTGGTCTGTTCCAAATAAGCCTGCGCGGCCTCTGGCCCCGCCCCTAGCCTCGCCAAAAGACATGCCCCGCAGGCGGCTGGGAACACAAGCGGGGCGCGGCGCACTTTTGCACGCCGTTGCACATATCGAGTTTAATGCCATTGATTTAGCGGCAGACATGATCGCGCGTTTTGGTGAGCATGAAGCGATCCCCGACAATCGGCGCGCAGAGTTTATTTTGGATTGGGCAGGCGTATGTCATGATGAAGCCCGTCATTTTGGCCTTATTCGAGATCGATTGACACAGCTGGATATGTCCTATGGTGACCTGCCGGCCCATGATGGATTGTGGCAAGCCGCAAAGGCGACCGCAGATGATCTTTTGGCGCGCCTTGCCGTTGCCCCTATGGTTCTCGAAGCTAGAGGCCTAGACGTAACACCGGCGATAATTGCGAAACTTAAATCCGTTGGCGACATGGACAGTGCTTCAATCTTGCAAATTATTTACGATGACGAGATTGGGCATGTTGCCATAGGGCGTAAATGGTTCGATTTTATGTGCGAATCCCAACACCTCAGCACGGTTGAAACTTTCCATAGTAAGGTCAAAACATATTACGGTGCTTTGCTCAAAAAACCTTTCAATGAACAGGCGCGCGATTTGGCAGGAATGCCGCGCACCTATTATGCGCCGCTCGCAGAGCCCTAAACCCTTGTGTTATATAGAATTAATCCCGCACCTTGCCCAATATTAACCATTCGTTAACCCTCTGAAATTGATGATTTTTTTACTTGTGTTGGTGCATAATATTTAGTGTATTACTCGAAATTCAGGGGATGAATAAATGCAGGGGATGCATGTATAACGAGGCAAAAGCCGCGACGAGGGAACATTTGAACAAATTGTTCCCCGAACGCCAAATTATTCACCGCGCCAGCGGACAGATAAACTCATTCGTTATTGGGCAAAAATCGCAGATTTTTGCGACAGTCACGGCGCTATTTATCGCGATTTGGTGTGTTCTTACGCTCGGTAATTTACTGTGGGGCCACAACCCTCTGCGTTCTCCATCGAAAGAAGTTAAGCGCGTTGAGGCCGAATATGAACGCCGCCTCGCCAATAGCCGTGCTAACGAGGCAAATGCCCTCGCCCTACTCGAGAGCCAACGCCAAGAATTCCAGCAAGCCCGCCAAGATTTCGAAGATCGCCACGGCGTAATTCGCGACATCATGTCGTCTCGCAATACCGGCGCCTCCTTTGACGACACAGCTCCGATTACATCCGTGAAATATGCCAGCAGTAACGTCATGATGGCTCCGGTCGTTCGCGACAGCCTTCCGCGCAGATCACGCTCAGACATTATCGAGTCACATCAAGCCGAAATCACTGGCCTGTCCGGTGTCTCGCTGACGAACCTAGCCAAAGATCAAAACGACATCCTGATTGGAACAGAGGCCAACGCTCAAAACTCTATCGAATATAGCCGCGCCATCGTTCGTGAAACAGGATTAAGCGTCAATACCTTGCTCAAAGAAGGTCCTAACGGGTCCGGCGGTCCTGAAATCGCAATCCAAACAAGCAGTACAGTAGACAGCGGATCCTTCATTCCACGCACAGACTCAATCCGGGCTAGAGTAGAGCAAGCCGACGCTATGTCGCGCGCAATGCAATCTGTTCCGCTCGGCCACCCCGTTGATGACGAGTATTACCGCACAAGCGCGTTCGGACCTCGCAAAGACCCCTTTACAAAACGCACAGCCTTCCACGGCGGCGTTGATCTCGCAGGCCGCCGTAACTCAGCCATCGTCGCTACAGCAGACGGAACAGTCAGTTTCGTTGGCACACGTTCTGGCTATGGCCGCGTCGTTGAAATCGATCATGAGCACGGAATTAAGACGCGATACGCCCATCTTGCGAATTATTCTGTTAAACGCGGACAAATTATCGCAAAAGGCGAAAAAATTGGTGGCATGGGATCATCAGGTCGGTCTACAAGCACACACCTTCATTACGAGGTGATCTTTCAAGGTCGCACGAAGGACCCGGAAAAATTCATAAAAGCAGGCCGCTATGTTCAGCAAAACTAACGCCACCAGCGCGACAACAAAGACCCCCGACATGACAAAAAAGAATTCTGCCCCCCGCCCGGCATCAAGCGGCGTACCGTCAATTCTTGCCGCTGATCTTGTGATCACTGGCGAAATCAATACAGATGGCGACGTACAAATCGAAGGCCGCCTAGATGGAAACATCAACGCAAACACGCTGACGATTGGTGAAAACGGTGCGGTCAACGGCAATATCGTTGCGTCTACTGTGCTCGTTCGCGGCAAAGTTAGCGGCAATATCAACGCCGGCGTCGTTGAACTCGCAGAAACAGCTAATGTCCAAGCGGATCTGGTTCAAGACCAGCTTACGATCGCAAATGGTGCATTCTTCGACGGAAACTGCTCTCGCAAATCGAAACCGTCCGCTGCATCTTCAAGCCCTAAGACGACAGCTAAAGCGTCTTAGACGAGACGAAATTCTGATTTACAACGCCGTAATCGCAAGATTGCGGCGTTCTTCGTTAAATCTTGGTCACTGTCGGCATTGTGATGAATTTGTTCATGGCGTGATCAGCCGCGCTGAATTATATGAATCACATGATTGATACAAAATTATTCCGCCGTCCTGTGTTCGTTGTGCGCGCTATCGCAGCGATGATGCTGGCCACTCTACTTGTCGGGCAAGCTGCTGCGCAGTCTTTAATACGTGACACAGAAATAGAAGAATCGCTTCGAGAATTCGGCGACCCCCTAATTCGCGCTGCTGGACTAAACCCTAAAAGCGTTGACATCTATATCGTCAATGACCCGACGCTCAATGCCTTCGTAACGCGCGGGCAAAAGGTCTTCTTCCATACAGGTATTTTGGTTGAATTTGACTCACCTAATCAGCTCAAAGGCGTCATGGCGCACGAAGTCGGCCATATTGCATCAGGCCATCTGGCCCGCAGTAGCGATACGCAGCGTAGTGCCTATGGCACATTTCTTGTTGCGGCGGGCATCGGTCTTGCCGCCATTCTCGCCGGAGAAGGTCAAGCCGGAGCCGCAATTCTGGGCTCCTCACAGCAATTCGCGGTCCTCGACGTGCTGCGCTATTCACGTATTAATGAGTCCTCAGCCGACCAAGCGGGCGCTAATTATCTCGAAATATCAGGCCAGTCGGGCAAAGGCCTGATCGAATTCTTCGAAAAGTTCCGCTACCAAGAAGTCATGAGCGAGCAAGGCCGCTTCCCCTATTTCCGCTCTCATCCGCTCTCCTCTGCCCGTATTGACGCGCTGCGCGAAGTCGTAGACGAGTCGCCTTATACTGAGACGCCGGATAGCCCCGAAGACATTCACCGCATGAAAATCATGCAGGCGAAACTCCGCGGCTTCATTGATCCGCCGCAGACAACATTCGTGAACTTCCCGGAAACTGATGAGAGTGAATATGGCCGCTTGGCCCGCTCAGTTGCACATTTCCGCGCCGCCAACCTGCCCCAAGCGCTGATTAGTGTGGATTCGCTGATTACGGAATTCCCGCAAAATCCTTATTACCACGAGCTGCGCGGTGAAATCCTCTATAAAAGCGGCAAAGCTAAACAGGCCCAGCCGTCTCTGCGTAAAGCGATCGAGCTAAAACCTAATGCGCCGCTACTTAAACAGGCCCTCGCCCAGTCCTTAATCGATGAGCAAATGCCAGAAGGCATTTCCGAATCAGTGACGCTCCTGAAAAGCGTTCTGCAAGCCGAGCCAGAAAACGGCTATTCTTGGTACCTTCTCAGTCAGGCTTATGGTCATCAAAAGAAGAAGGGCTTGGCGCAATATGCCTCCGCAGAGCAGCATTATGCCCGCGGCGACTTGCGCACAGCGCAATCCTTTGCCGGGCGCGCGATGCAAATTCTGCCGCGTGATACGCCGCAATATCGCCGCGCAAATGATATTGTCGTTGTATCCGAAGCTCAGCTGGCGCAAAACCGCCGCCGCTAACACTAAATATTAAGGCCCGCCCGTTAGGCGGTGAAAACGCATTATGGAGACCCTTATGGCCCGCCTATCCACCCTATTGATTGCCCTGCCCCTCATGGCGACGGCAGCTTGCGCGCAGCAAAGCGCGACTGAATTATCTAAAGCTGAAATTCGCGAGATTGTGCGCGAATATATCATGGAACAGCCGGAGCTTATCGAAGAAGCGCTCGTCGCCGCTGAGGAGCGCCGCGAAATGCGCGTCCTGACCGATCTTGCGCCAGAGCTATATGATGACAAGCGCGATGTTTCGATGGGTCCAGATGATGCCAAAGTCACAATCGTTGAGTTCTTCGATTACAATTGCGGCTATTGCAAACGTTCTACCGAGTGGCTGCGCCAGACGGTCGACAAATATCCCGAAGATGTCCGCGTTATCTTCAAAGAGCTGCCGCTTCTAGATCGCCGCACAAAAACATCCCGTAATGCCAGCCTCGCCGCGCTTGCGGCGGCGCGCCAAGGTAAATATCCGGTCATGCATTTCTCTATGATGAATGAGTCAAATCTTGCTCCGGAACGCGTCATGGCGCTGGCCAAAGAAGCTGGCCTCGATATTGAAATGCTGAAAAAAGATATGGAAGACGACAAATTATCTGAGCAAATCGAAGATGCATTTGACCTTGCCCGCCAAATTCCAATGCTAACGGGAACGCCGTTTTTCATTATTAATGGTGAATATGTTGCCGGCGCAGATGTCGGGCAGCTCGACGGCGCTCTTCAAAAAGCGCTCAAAAGCTAAGCTTCATATATTAAATTCTGCCCCGCTTCGGTCATCCGAAGCGGGGCTTTTTATGCCCGCTACTTTTTAAATTTATAAGTATAATCATCGCTTGGGAATGAACGAGCTTTGACCTCTGCGGCATAATCCTTTGCTGCCGTCTCAATTAAATTCGACATTGCGCCATATTTTTTGACAAATTTTGGAACGCGGTCGAACATGCCCAGCATATCCGGCGTCACCAAAATCTGACCATCGCAGCCCGCCGATGCACCAATGCCGATGGTCGGAATATCGACCGCCTTGGTAACCTTATCCGCCAGCTCTTCAGATACGCCCTCAACAACAACAGCAAATGATCCCGCCTCAGCCGCTGCAATAGCATTCTCTACAATTTCATCCGCCACAGATTTCGTACGGCCCCGCGCGCGAAAGCCGCCCAGCACATTCATGCTTTGCGGGCGAAGGCCGACATGGCTCATCACGGGAATGCCGCGCTCCACCAGATAGCTCACGGTCTCGGCGGCATATGATCCGCTCTCAATCTTCACCGCCTGGCAGCCCGTTTCCATCATCACGCGCGAGGCATTGCGAAACGCCGTTTCCGGGCTGTCTTCATAGCTGCCGAAAGGCAAATCCACGACAACCAAAGCCGTATTAGAGCCGCGCATCACCGCTTGGCCATGCATAATCATCATATCAAGTGTCACGCCAACTGTCGTCGTCAGGCCGTGAACAACCATGCCGACGCTATCGCCGACCAAGAGCAAATCACAATGCTCATCCAGTATCGCCGCTGTGGGCGCGTCATAGGCCGTCAGGCACACAATCGGATCACCGCCCTTGCGCGCAGTGATTTTGGGCGCCGTCATACGGGCGAAGAAGTTCTGAGCAGACATAGTTGGCCTTTACGATGTTACACACGGGTATAACGGGCGCGGCCGCGACCCGCCAGCGGAATGTTCTTCTGAAAGCTAGCTCAACCGACCGCGCAAAATATCTTCAATCATGGCCCATCCGCGCCGCTCTTCGTCGCTCTCACGCTGCTGCGGCGATGGCGGCTCTCCGCCATTGCGAATATATCCGGCAATCTCGCGATGTATGCGCGCAATCTCGCCATCGACTTTAACCCGCGCCAGCTGCTGACGTGCTGCGGTTAATTCAGGGTCGTCATAATCCAATCGCTCACGCGTCAGCATACGGTGCTCGGACTTCTCCTTTGATAAATGAATACGCTCTCGCTCAAGGCGAACAGATAATATTTTATGCCTTAGCCGCTCCCTTTGTGATTTAGCGCTTCTAGGTGTTCTATCTCTTGGCATTTTCTCTTTCTTTATTTCGTAAAAATTAGGGCGTCCATGCGGGCAATTTAGAACCGGAAAAGTACCGGAGGGTTAGTGTTTCGTTCTCAATTACCTCACGCGCCAAATAGGCGCGTGAGAGGTTCATTCACCCAAGGGCAACGTGAACCACCGCATGGCGATATTGCTGCGAACGGCCACCGGCGAGTTTTAGTCGCTTTAGCTCTCGCTCGCGAAGCTCCACTTGATACGTTTAACCAAGCTTCACTCCATATCGCCCTATCTCCAGCCAACCAACGATCGCTTGCCTGCCCAATGAGATAAGGACAGATGGAATATAGCCCAGATGAGAGAGACAGGGATTGAATAATATATATCCTTGGTTTTGGAGCCACCCTCTCCTCCCGTTCATCCCTGCCCCCGCCTCCGCGAGGGTAAACTGTGGCAGGGATCTTTTGCGATAGCTGCAAGGCTGGCCAAAAGAGCAAACCTGTCGATACGCATAAAAATACGCTGAGTTACAATCACTTACGCATCACAGAATAGATCCCTGCCTGCGCAGGGATGAGCGGAATGTGGAGGCGTAAGAAGACTTGAGGTTAAAAAAAGTAAGATAACGCGAGAAAAATATATATCCACGAACCAATCAGGGAAACTTGGGTTTCTAAGAATAATTTATATGCGGCTGAAAAGATTCAGCCGCATATTTCTAAAGGCTAACCCTTATCTAATGCGCTTGTGTGCAGGCATATTTGCCGTGCATGTGGCGTTGTCCCGACAGCATATGGCGCACGGGTACGCGTGATGGTGTTGGGGCGCTGTATACGACCGGTTGGGTTTGGGAATATGTCTGCGTTGGGGCAGTGGTCTGATATGTTGCCGGCGACGCGTATCGCACAGTTTGAACTGGGGCTGGGGCGTAGCGCACCGTTTCTGTTTGGACCGGGGCATAGGACGTGCTGGCCTGCGTCAGCGCCGAGGCCTGACGATCGACATAGATGCGGCGCATATCTGCGCCATAGGATGGATCAGAATATGCGGGGTGATTACTCACATATGTGCGCTCGCCATATCCGCTCTGCGTCGCCGCAGCTTGCGGGGCAGTATAAGCCGCCGCATGTGTGTATCCGGCGCCGCTCGCCGTTTGGCGATATGACGGCGCAGGTTGGGAGTATGCGGCCCCTTGGGAGTAATTGGACCCGGCATGACCTGCGCCGTTATAAGGTTGTGAATTGGCATAGGGTTGACCGTAACGATCTTCATAGACCGGATCACAGTCCACGGTTTTGTCGGCAAGACCATATCCTGCCGCCCCGCCAATCAGGCCGCCAATGACGGCGCCTTTGGTTTCGTCATCATCACCCGCGATTTTCGCGCCGGCATAACTGCCCGCAGCCCCGCCAAGCGCGCCGCCGATTAATTTGCGTTTGGTTTCACCGGATTTACAAGCTGAATGGGCGTCCGTGCCGCCTGTATTCGCGCTAGCGACATAGCCTTGCGCCTGCTGCGCATAAACCTCATAGTTTTGCGCGCTGACAGGCGAAGCGGCAATCGCCGCGCCGCTTAGGATGATCGTGCTTGTAAATAAGTGTCTTAACATTGTCGTCTCCGTCATATTCGCGTGGCCGGAGTGATGCCCGGCGCGTCTTATGATGAGACGGAATTAAAACACTTATACTTAAGTTTTCCTGAAATCAGCACGTCAATATCGTTAATTGCTGTAAAGACTTACGCTGATGCGCTCTATAAATCACCCAAAGCTGTCTCTGGGTAATCGAACAGGACCTGTCCTGCGCGGCTAAGGAAGTCCAGATGCGCGCCCGCTTCGGGCATGACGACAAGGGCGTGATACCATGCAATTTTCTGCATGTTTTCCGCAAGCGGATCACCCGCCAGCAAGCCATTACACGCCGCTTTGATCAGTAGCGCGCCAGAGATGATATGCCCGCACAGCATCAAGTAATTACTCGCTCCGCCCTGCGCGTTGGCCTCGTCAGCCTCGAGCATAATTTGTGTCGCTTGCTTTAATGTTGCGAGGCCTGTTTTGAGTGCGTCGCGGCTACAGCCGAGGCGCACGCCTGTCTCTTTGACGGTCTTCTCGAGCAGTGGGCCAATTTCGGATAGCTCCGCGATCAAGGCATTCATTGCCGCGCCGCCATCACGGCGCAGTTTACGCCCGACCAAATCGAGGGCCTGAATTCCATTTGTGCCCTCGTAAATCGGGGCAATACGGCTATCGCGGTAATGCTGCGCCGCGCCTGTTTCTTCGACAAAGCCCATACCGCCATGCACCTGCACAGCCGTTGACGTCGCCGCCACGCCGACATCAGAGCCATAAGACTTAGCGATAGGCGTTAGAAGCGCGTCACGCGCATGTGCCGCTTTGCGGGTGTCTTCATCCGCGTGAGAGAGCGCAATGTCACTGGCCACGGCCGTCGCCATACAAATGGCGCGCGCGCCCATCAGGCGAGCCTTCATATCCATCAACATGCGGCGCACATCAGGATGACCAATGATGGTGTCTTGCTCTCCGAGCGTGCGGCCTTGAACGCGCTCACGGGCATAGCCCAGCGCGGCTTGGTAGGCGCGATCACCAATGGCAACGCCCTGCACGCCGACAAATAAACGCGCTTCATTCATCATGGTGAACATACAGTTCAGCCCGCGCCCCGGCTCTCCGATAAGCCATCCCGTTGCGCCGTCAAATTCCATCACGCAAGTCGGGCTGCCGTGAATGCCTAATTTATGTTCCAGGCCAATGGCTTTAAGTGCATTTAAATCGCCAAGGCTGCCGTCCTCACCCACAAAGCGCTTGGGGCATAAAAAGAGTGAAATCCCTTTGGACCCTGCAGGCGCATCCGGCAGGCGCGCGAGCACCAAATGCACGATGTTTTCCGCGCAGTCATGATCGCCCCATGTAATGTAGATTTTCTGTCCGCTTATTGCATATGTGCCGTCGCCATTATCTACGGCTTTGGCGCGCACGGGGCCAAGATCAGAACCTGCTTGCGGCTCTGTCAGGTTCATCGCGCCCGACCACTCACCCGTCACCATTTTTGGGATATATGTCGCGCGCAGATCATCGCTGGCATGAGCCTCAATCGCTTTCATCGCCGACGCCGTTAGCATTGGGCACAGGCCGAACGCCATATTAGCCGCATAGAAACTCTCATTAGTGGCAACCGCGATAGATTGCGGTAATCCCATCCCGCCCGCCGTTTCAGGCATCGCAATACCCTGCCATCCCGCTTCGACATAGCTGGCATAAGCCTCTTTAAAACCCGGTGAGCTATAAACTTGATCATTTTCAAGTCGCGCCGGGTCTTGATCGCCCGCCCAATTGGTTGGAGCGAGCACATCCGAGGCAAAGCTCCCAGCGCCTTCGAGGATATCGCCAATCAATTCGTGATTTGTCTCTGCGTGATCACTGCAGGCCAGAACCGTATCGATATCTACCCCATATTTAAGGAGGTAATGCATCGATTTGACGGGCGCTTGGTATGACATAGATTTTTCCTGTAATTTTGCTGGGTTTTCGCATGCCTGCCCGCCCTATGGCAAAGCACAAATCGCCGCGCTTTGCGCTAAATCGCAGTTCCTGAGTCGCTGGCATAAAAAAACCGGGCACAGGGCCCGGCTTCTCATGTGGTCGTATGGAAGGCCTAGCCTTTATTGCCCATCACTTTACCCAGGATGAAGGTCAAGAGGCCTCCGCCTACGCCGCCTGAAGCTACGCTAGCAAGGATGCCGCCAAGACCGACTGCGCCTGATGTTGGATCGCCAAATAGTCCTGCAACGCCCGGAATCATAGGCGCGAGAGCCGCAAGGCCCGTACCGCCAACGATACCTGTGAGACTGCGTCCCAATGTACCCATGCCTGAATTCATGACTTTACCAGCAACGTTACCGCCAACTGCGCCTGAACCTAAACCAATCAGTAGTGGAATAAGACTTTCCATTATTTTCCCCTTTGTGAGTTGCTCAGTATGATTTACACCTGAGCTATATTTACTGCGCCCCTACGGCGCATTAAGACAAGATTAACCGCAATAAAAGCAAGAATTCAAGGCTTTTTCGATTTAAAGAGATATTTTACATGAACAAATACACCCTACCCCTTGTTTTTATTAGCGCTTTATCCCTCAGCGCATGTGGAAGCCCTGACACAGCAGCGACGGCGCCCGCCCCTGCGCCCATGCCTCAAGCCCAAACCGCAGCGACGCCCGTCGCCGCCAGCGCGCCCGCAAAAGTGCTCAGCCCCGCAGAACGCGGCGCAAAAGTCTATAAACGCTGTAAAGCCTGCCATACGATCAATGAAGGCGGCAAAAGAAAAGTTGGCCCAAATCTTTGGGGCATTATCGGACAGAAAGCAGGACAGGCCGAAGGCTTCGCCTATTCCAAGGCTATGGAAGAGAGCGACATCGTGTGGACCGAAGAAAATCTGTCTGAATATCTTCTTAAACCCAGCGCGTTTCTCCCCGGCGGCCGCATGGCCTTTGCCGGACTGAAAAAGGAATCAGATCGCGATGCGGTCATTGCCTATATGAAAGCCGAATCGGAAATAACGGCTGAGTAATTATGGCCGCGCCCTATCGTAAAATCCGCTTCCTCGCGAGCGACAAGCCTGACGCACAAAGTGCTTTAGAGCGCTTAACCGCGCGCTACGGCCAAGTCGACGCAGATAACGCGCAGGTCTTTGTCGCCGTGGGCGGAGATGGCTTCCTGCTCGGAACGCTCCACCGCCACATAGACTATGTGCGCGCGGGCATCCCGATTTACGGCATGAATTACGGTACGATTGGCTTTCTGATGAATGCCTTTGATGAAGACGGCCTGCATGAGCGCCTCGACAAGGCAGAAGCCGCAATAATTAAGCCCCTGCGTATGAGCGCGCGCGGCGTTGACGGCGAGGTCGAATCCCTAGCGATGAATGAAGTCTCGCTACTGCGCCAAACGCGCCAAGCCGCGCATTTGCATATCAAAGTCGATGGGCGCAGCCGCCTGGAGCGCCTGATTGCTGACGGCGCACTGGTTGCCACTGCCGCAGGGTCTACGGCCTATAATCTCTCTGCTCACGGCCCTGTTCTGCCGCTCGGCGCAGATATCCTCGCCCTCACCCCCATTAGCGCCTTTCGCCCGCGCAGGTGGCGCGGCGCGCTCCTAAAAATTGGCGCGCATGTCGAGTTTGAAATCCTCGATCCAAATAAACGCCCGGTCAGCGTCACCGCCGACGACAAAGAATTTCGCGACATCCACTATGTCAGCATCAAAACGGCCCACGACATAGAGCTTAACTTGCTCTTTGACGAAGGCCATGAACTGGACGAGAAGATTTTACGAGAGCAATTTTCGACATAGATGTGAAACGAACTCCCGCTTAGCGCCCGTCCGACCTTTAGGTCGGCTTTGGGGCCCTTAATCGTAAATGCCGTTTGATTTAAAAGAAAAACTCACCGTCTTTTCGGCCGGTACGGTCAGGGTATAAATCTTATTTCCCTGAGATAATGATTTACTTCTCATGCCGCGCTGGATTTTGACATTGTTTAGAATATCAAAATCTATCTCAGCAATGATCTTTTTGTCCGTCGCATTTTTCACATCTACGCGGACTTCAATTCCATCATCATCTTCATCCACATCAAAAAACTGCGCTGTTACAAGAAAGCTATCGGCGATCTCAAGATCAATGGGAAGGCCGACAGGTTTGTTTGAGATTGTGTCTTCGCCAATGAATATATTTAGGCCATCGTCAGTTTGCGACATGGCCCGAACTGTTCCCGCAGGTAAGGGCACGGCGAGATTGCCAGTCTTACTATTATCGAGTTCATATATAAGACGCCCCTTTATTGGGCTATCTCCATCATCGTTTCTCAGAATTTCTGAGACCGTCCATCTATATTTATTACCCTTTTTCAGGCCAACATTATATTTGGACAAAAAGGCGATTTGTTTTGTTTGGTACGGCTCAACTGAAACGGCTTGGGGGGCACGGTAGAGTTTGTAATCTCCCAAATCTTCTTGCTTGGCCTCGCGCACTTCTGCACGCCTTGCACCTGTGACAATAACTTCGTCCTCAGCGCCGCCGCCAGCAAAGAATCCTGGCGAGGACGCATTTTGCACCACGACAGTTTCAGTGACATATCGACCTTGTACACAATTCGCGACGCGATACGATGATCTCCCATTGCCGTATTGAGACCTTTCACGCACTTGATTGATCGTTCCCGCTACGACAGCTAAGTCCGTATCCTTGAAACTCTTCGATGTTTCATTGGTCAGTGTTAGCCACCCCAAAAGCCCCGCTTCATTTTTGCCCGTTTCAACATCCATCCGGTAATCCGCAGCCCAGCCCAATCCCCGGGTCATATAGGTAAGCGTGATCTCCTTCGGACCCGCCGCCTCGCTTACAACGCGCGTTGACAGAACGGGAACCGAATACAGGCCATTTGGCAAATTAGATAAGATGATCGCCTCGGCCAGTCCTGAACATTGATAAGCCTCAACCCCGTCAGCGGTTGAAAATATGGCGCTTGTTATGCCTCGACCATTCGGCGCAGCGGACACTAATTTTGCGCTAACCAGATCAGAGGCGCCGGTTCCCGGATTGATACGGCGGATTGTAACCGTTTCCCCAACTGAGCGCTCCAAAAGCTTCGCAGGCGTAATTAAATCGGAGTCAAAATTGCCTTCAAGGCGCAAGCCCTCAAAGCCTTCCAAAACAGCAGATTCGGGGATGATCATATCGCTTACCCCAAAAAAACGAAGATCAATGACACCCGCGGGCATATCAATGCTGCGGGTTTCTCGCACAAATCCTAGATTGTCAGGGTAGATTGTAAGCGCCGTCGATTGTATGTCTTGAGAGTCAACGGATTGTGCGCCCGCCAGAGCAGCAGGCATTATATCTTGCGCCGCCGCAAGAGGAACCACGCATAGATAAAGCCCGGCAAGAATAATAGCGCGCATGATTATCCCCGGTTTTCGCGCACCGTAAATGTAAGTTCCGAGCTCCCTTGTGCGGGAATTTTTACGTCCCAATAGCGGCGGGAGTCATTTTGCATCTGACCCGTTTGGCTTTCACTTAAAAATTCATAATCATTATAATAGCCAAAAAGATTTTGATATATACGAACATCGACCTCTTTTTTGGACGCATTTTTCAAATCAAATTGCATTTCGTAATCAGTTATTTTTCTACTCACATTATCTGATGTGACTAATGTCGGCTTGACCGTAATGTCAAAAGCCTCGCCAATTTTTAGAGACATATCCGATCCGCCTGCAATATGGCCAATCTCTTGCTCTCCGATGAACTGGGATTTCCCATTTTGATCTTTGGTGTAAACCCGAATTGTTCCCGCGGGTAAAGCTTCGCCGAGGCCTGTCGCGCGGCTGTTAGAAAAACTAATCCGGCTGTCTACGCTTCTGGGTTGATTAGCGGATGTAAAATCCGCTTGGTAATACTCATAGGCTTTTCTAGCGTCGACTCCGTCAGCCTTAACCAATGCAATTTGTTTTTTCTGATTTGCCGCGAGCGTTGTTTTATTCGGGAGACGATAAATAAGATTGTCACCCACGCGTTCTTGTGAACTTGCCTCTGTGCCCCCGCTTCTTTGTGTATTGCGGCGTTGATTATTTCTCTGAATAATCTGATTTCGGCGTTGGTAGTAAAAGCGAAAATACGCATTAGTATTGTTGTAATTATTGTAACCTTGTCGGTTGTTCAATGTGCCCACATAGCCCGCAATGACGGATAAATCGGCCGCCTCGAACCGCGTTTGTGTTAAGTTCTCAAGCGTCGCCCAGCCCTGAATGTCCATCTTGCGGGTCGCTTCATTGAAGGTCACAACATAATCAGCATCCCAAGTCACACCGCTGGTTAGATATGACAATCCAAGCGATCGCGTTCCGGGTCGGTTTGTATCAAGCTTTAGCGATAGCGTCGGCTCAGCGCGCAAGTTCTCGGGAACATTTGGAAAAATGACGCGGGTCGGAATTTTATCGGCGCGCAGCACTTCAATTTTCCCGTCCACCTCAACGACTGTCCCACCATTTACCGACAGGACTTTGGCGCGGCGGCGCTCTTCGGCTCCTGTTGCGGGATTTATCCGGACAAGTTCCACATATTGACCGACGGCCTTTTCCATGAGCTTGCCTGGCGTCAACAGATCAAAATCAAAATTTTGTTCTAAAATTTCTATATCATCAGAGCTAATGGTAACACTTTGGGGTAAGATCGCTGAAGATACACCGGGCAGAACAATTGATTGCACCCCGCTGCGATAATCCACATGCCGCACATCGTTAACCAGTGTCCGCCCATCAGCATAGATCGTAAGCTCGAGTATATCCTCATCTGCAAAGGCCGTTGGCGCAAAGAACATCGCCCCTATTCCGGTTGCCAAAAATAGTAATCTAGACATAACTCTTCCTTGGGTTACATGGATATATGTTACAACCTAACAGAAAAAACAGCGCCTCGCTAGGGGCGTTCACGCAAACCCTTTTTGACTTAATGTGGACAAAGTTCTGACATTGTACTCTTGTAAAGTGGCATAGAACATTCATTTGAGATTCTAAAATTATGCCTCTTTTCGCGCTTGCAAAAATTACTTTGCCCCTTTTCCTCATGCTGGGTATTTTGATGGGCTGCCATGCCCCCGCCGACCCGCCAAATGGGGGCGCTGTCCTTTGGGAGAAGCCCCTTGTTAAAGCGTCTGAAACAGATAGAGTTTATGCTATACGGTCGCAACCAGATGGGTCACTGGAAGCTGATGGGACAAACATATTGTCCAATGTAGATAAAGGTGCGTTCACACTCCTGTTAAGTGGCAACGGCGATATCACAGATCGAAAAATCATTGAGCAACCGCACCGTGATCCGTTCAGATCTTCACTGTATAAACCTCAATCAATAGGAACCAAAGATGGTGGGCGTTTATATTACAAGCCCGTGCGTCATGAGAAATATGCAGTCTATCGATTAGAACTCACGCGCAAAGATGCCAATGATAAGGTCTTATGGCAGAGGACTTTCGAAGGGTCAGAAACAGATAAAGGGTTGCAAGGATTATACGGCTTCGCGGTTTTGGAGCAAGATAATGGGGACATCATCATTGTTGGCCATGAAGGCAGCACCATGAAACTCACCAAAGTATATTTCAAACGTCTCGACGCTGACGGGAATGTCCTATGGCATAGTCTCGCCGACCAAGACATCTACCCTGTAAAGCAAGGTGCAGACCGCATCACAAATGTCATTCAACTTGAAAACGGTGATATTGCTGCGCTCGGTTATCATAACTTTCATCGCAATGTTATGAACCGCAACAGTATGCCGTTATTAGTGCATATATCCGCGCGCGGCCAAAACGTTACGCGAAAAACATTCTTTAATTCAGGACAGAATGCCAAGGGGTTTGTTCACCTCTCGAAACAGATAGATGGAAGTTACCTGTTAATTGGCAGTGATTTCATCATGAAAACGAATTCAAATTTTGACCCGATATGGAAAAAAAGCGTGCAACTTGCCAAACCGCTCAAGCCTCATCTGGAAAATGAAGACGAAGGACCTACCCATGTATTGATCAGGCAGGCCGGTGAATTAAAGAATGGAAATATAATCATCAGCGGCATGACAGGCTCAATTCAAAACAAAAACCATGAAACCTTTATTGCGATGTTTGACCCGGAAGGACTTCCGCTCTGGTTCAGGCATTATCCGAAACAAAGCCGAAAAGTTATATGGGACATGTTAATCTTGGAAGATGACCTTGGCGCGCAGGCCCTTATGCTTCTAGGCGATCTCTCAAAATCCCGCTCTTCTATATTGATGAAAGTAGATTTAAGCACCCCGCCTGTTGACGCCTATGGTGATCCGGTCGGGACTGATTCTGATATGATGAAGACGACGGAAGAATCAGTAGATCCGTATTTTACTCAAGATATTGTGGAGAAACGCGACGACCTAACAAATTACAATGCAGTGCTTACAATTCGCGAAGAAACTGGCGATGAGCTTAAGCAATTATGTAAAGCGCTATATGACGCCCTACCAAGACAGCACCAAGACCTATTCATTGACAATCCTCATGTGACTTACAAAGCCTATGCACGGGTACCATGGGGGAATAAGGTTCCAAATATTGGAGCGATATTGGACGACCTTATACCCGAAAGAGAGACCCTAAAATGGACTCAGATCACTGAGCCCACAGACAACCGCAATATTCATAGCCTTTTGGGAAATTATCTTGGTCAGCAATATTACAAACACGATGGGTCTCTTGAAACGGCGCGATATAATAACAGAACAAAGCACTGGAACCATGATTTATATATCGCAAAATATGACGAAGCCCCGCCCAACCCTTCGGAATTTTACCAAATATATAAAGTCAAAAACACGCCCTACACTTTCTACCCGGGCGCCGAGCCTGATTATCCATCTGTCAACACACTTCGCATTTATTTTGATGGTAAAAATGTCCAGAGTTATGAAAGAATACAATCACTTGAGACAGCCTTCTATCTCGACGGTAAAATTATCTCCCAAAGCTATGGCGGCCTAACAGTCTTTGACCCTGCAATTGCCCCTGACGAAAATCCCTATATTCGCCATCATTCCGGCAATCATCGCATTGTGGCATCAGGACCATTTCGTGAGGATCAAGGATGCAATATTAAATTTTCGGCGCGCGAGGCGGCTGCAAATTAGGCATTCAGAATATCTGGCTCCGACACCGGCTTCCCGTCCTCATCGTAAAATGGCGACGGCGTATTCTTGCCTTGTATTTTCCAGGTTACGATCTGACGTAAAATTCGTCCCGTAATGCCCAGAGGGAATTTTTTGTGGGCTTTGGGATGGGTCACTGTGCCGATTGCGTCTTGTATTTGGCAATAGGCCCGTATGGGACCCAGTGTTTTTTTACGATCCTCAATATCCGTAAAGCTATGGAAAACGCCCATAAAGGGTAATCCCGCCGACATCGTATTTGCGATCGGCGTATTGCAGCAATCAGCATACCAACGCACTAAACCCTTTGGGCTTAGTTTTAGAGATTTTACGTGATCATGACCCGTATCGATTTTCACTTGAGATTGTGAAGTTTGATATATTTCCGTTCCGCCATGCGCGTCCAGCACCACAGCGCGGCGACCCAGATAATCAACGAAGGCTTGGCAATCGCTACAACAGCACGCCACGCGGTTACCACTCTGCGGCGTGATATTTAACGCGCGGCCCTGCACGGCTCCGCATTCACATTTTAAAGCAATTGTCGACATAGAGAACTCCCCTCACTTTAGTTCTATCATGAGAGGTAACACAGATTAGCAGGGCTAAAAAGTGAGCTTACTCCGCCGCGTCCAAATCAAAGGCATAATCCGTTAGGCCGTCGAGTTTTTCCAGCAGGTAATCGGCGTCCTCTTCGGTAATATCATAAGGCAAGGTGAGAACGCGCTGGATCATCAGGTTTTGAAAATAAGATCGATCATAAGTCATGCTCGACATTTCCAAGTCTTTAAAGATTGCCGCAGCGCCGCGAATTGTATGGATCGTTACCGAGGATAACTTTGCGCGAACGCCCAGCGCCTGCATCCCAAAGGCTCCGGATTCGTGGAGCATCAAGGCGGCTTTGGCGTGACTAATCCCCGCGCGCGCCGCTAGCGCAAATTCCGTAAACCGCATTTGCCCGCAACAGGCCGCCCGCAAAATCAGGCTATCGGTCAGGCGATCTTCATCCATCAGGCGACGTGTCAGCAAGTTTAAATCTTTGGCGACCCAGCTTTGGTCGACAAAATCAATAGTGGCGCGCTCGCGTGTGCGCTGCCCAAGCTCTATTGCGACCTCAACCGGGACGTCGTGGCGTTTTGCAATTTGAATGGCCACTTCGGATGAAGCTTGGCTTATCAACTTCTCAACCACCAATGGCGGAAGTTCGCGGCGAGCAATCAAACTCTCTTCGATCAGATCATTACTTTTGGATAGACGGATCATGTCACTGTAGGCCGCCTCATCCAGCGGCGCATGGTCATTGGCGGCAAGGTTCGCCAATGCGTGTCCGTCACCATGCCGAATTACGGCCCGCACAATCGCCCCCGTCAATGTTGGGCGTTTGGCAATAGCGATGACTTTGGCCGCAGCTTTCGAGCGCAATATGTCGAGCAAGTCTTCGTCCGTTAAAACTGGCGAAGACTCTAGAACCGGCACTGCGATATTATCAATATCAGCAATAAGACGCCGCGCGACATCACGCGGAAGCTCGGGCGAATTACGCAGCGTAATCGCGAGGGCGCGGCGCACAAGCGCAGAGACATCTTTGGAAATATGATCAAGGACTTTGCAGGCTTTGGCGCGGTCCGCTTCGGACAGATTAGCCGAGCGGATCGCGCGGCACAGGCGCTGCGTCGCGATACTGCGCGATGTCGCATCAGGATGCGCGACAGCGGCGCGAATAGCGTCATCGCTTAAAACATCAGATTCAGATTGAGGCGCAGAAATATCCATACCCCACAGCTAGGGCATTATGGTAAATGAGACTTTAAGGAAATGGTACCGCCTCTTGGTCTCGAACCAAGGACCTCCGGTTCCACAAACCGGCGCTCTAACCAACTGAGCTAAGGCGGCCAACGCATATCGTCGAAGCGCGGTCTTACACGCCGCAAATTTAAGGCGCAAGACAGCATTACCATCTTGCGCCATTTTTTATCAGATAGGCCATAAGTTTTTAGGGATTACCAACCCTGCGCCGTGATGTAATCGCTCAGCTGCTGCGCGCGTCGGGCGGGATCGGGATGAGTCGACATCCATTCAGGTTGGCGGCTTGTATTTTCATCCGCCATTTTTTCCCATAGCGTGACAGACTCTCTGACGTCATAGCCGGCCTTGTGCATATATTTCGCGCCAAGAATATCGGCTTGCAGCTCATGCTTGCGACTATACGGCAAAATCAGACCATACATCAGACCGATACCCAAACCCGCAGATAGAAGCTGTGAGTTACGCTGAGCACTTTGCACGCAGCGCTGAATTTCAGCGCGGTTATATCTGCCGGATGCGCGCATTTGGCGATCTAGCTCGCGGCACTTATCCATGAGTTTTGAACTACCGTAAGCGCTACCCGCTTGAACAGCGAGATTACCCGCCATTTGCTGGCTCACACGCTCAGCAGCGTGACGACCCGAAACATGACCGACTTCGTGGCCCATAATCGCAGCGATTTGGCTATCCGTTTCCGCAAAATCCATCATGCCTTTATAGAAACCGACGCGGTTGCCGGGCAATACAAAGGCGTTCTTTGTATCATCATCAAATACGGCATAGTCCCAGCTTTGATCGCCGCGCCCTGCGCCTTGAGAGATACGCGAGCCGATACGCGCAAGGCGCTGTGTGTAGCGCGGGTCAGTGGACACTTTTTGCTTTTGCTTGGCATCTGCCCAGCTTTGAGCCGCCATAGAATTAAGCTGTGATTCGCCGATTAAGATAAACTGGCGGTCACCCGTTTCCGGATTTGTCGCGCAGCCCGAAGCGGCGGCCGTATAGCCGAGCATTGTGCCCGCAGCGATGCCCTGGATCATACGGCGCTTGGTTAAAACGTCCTTCATCTCAGGATCAGTGGTTTGAATGTCGTGATTATCGCACATAATAGTCTCCGCCTATATTGCTGGTCTATGTGTTAGCCCTAGCTGATTTAGTCTGAACGTTAACCAAACATGGGCCGTGATGCAAATGCGTAGCTGAATGTCGTTTCATTGCCTTTTCTTCATATTTCGCTCAATT
Source organism: uncultured Robiginitomaculum sp. (assembly GCA_938001945.1). Taxonomy (GTDB): domain Bacteria; phylum Pseudomonadota; class Alphaproteobacteria; order Caulobacterales; family Maricaulaceae; genus Robiginitomaculum. The sequence continues at coordinate 1,419 of CALLBH010000214.1, read as the reverse complement.
TCGAGGCATCGTCATGCTAGGCAGCTTTATGACACTGAGCATCGGAATATTTGGCGCAGGAGCAATCGGAAGCTATGTTGGCGGCTATCTTGCGGCTAGCGGCCATAAGGTGATGTTTTTGGGACGCCCGCGCCAAATGAGCAGCTTTGCGCAGCACGGCCTTACCCTCACCCACTTTGACAAGCCCGATATCCATGTCCCGTCAAAGGCCGCGACGTTCACTGATGATCCAATCCATCTTCGCGGGTGTGACATCATTTTCGTGACCGTCAAAAGCCAAGACACCGAACACGCCGCCGAACAGCTTGCGCCAATTATCGCACCGGGTACATTACTCATTAGTCTGCAAAATGGCGTCGGCAATACGGATATACTCGCCGCAAAACTCGGCGAAGAGCATGTCATCAAAGCCATGATACCCAATAATGTCCTCGCCATGAAGGACGGGCGCTATCATATGGGCACAGAGGGCGCGATTGCGATGGAGTCTACCCCGCACACCCAGCCCCTGATTGACGCGATGGCCGCAGCAGGACTTGATGTTGAGGGCCGCGCAGATATGCCGGCGCTGCAATGGAGCAAGCTCATCATGAACCTGTCCAATGCCTGCAACACGCTGGCGGGCCTCACAATATATGAGCATCTGCGCGGCCGTGACCATCGCCGCGTCTTGGCAATGGCCGTCGATGAAACGCTAACCGTTCTGCGCGCCGCGCATATTACGCCGCCCAAAGTTGGCAAGGTAAATCCCAAAACCATTCCCGCGCTGCTTCGCCTGCCTAACTTTATCTATCACCGCCTCATGCCGCTCATTTTAAAGATCGATGAAAAAGCCCGCTCCTCAATGGCGCAGGATTTGATACATCAAAAGCCGCTAAGTGAGATTGACGCATTAAACGGCGCGGTTGTGGCGTTAGGACAAAAGGTCGGCGCGCCGACGCCGGTGAATAGCTATATAACTGCGCAGGTCAGAGCAGCGTTTAAAGCAGGACAAAGTCCGCAGCTGTCAGGCGCGGATATGCTCGGCGGGATTAAGACATTCCAAACATCCGGCATTTGAAACCCTAACTTCAAGCCAAAGCCACCCTGCCCTTCACCCGCTCGTCCCTGCGAAGGCAGGGATCTATTGCGGCAGCTACAAATTTAACATATGTTCATATTATGTTCTTCGCATATATGATCACAAATTTATCAAAGTCTACGATCTATACAGGTCACACGGACGACTTAATTGGCAGAATATATCAACATCAAACAAAACAGTTCGACGGATTTACAGCAAAATATAATTGCGAATTTCTAATTTGGTTTGAGATACATGACACACGCGAAAATGCCTTTCGGCGGGAGCGCCAGATCAAAAAATGGAAACGCCAATGGAAAGTCAATCTTATTGAAAAGACAAATCCAGCATGGAGG
>CALLBH010000213.1 GCA_938001945.1 uncultured Robiginitomaculum sp. | reverse complement strand
AACGGTTTGGGGAATTTCACATTGGTCATGCCCAAATTCGCGACCGCTGTTCCCAGTGTCGTATCGCCCACAGAAATACCCACCATAAGGCCGAGCGTGAAATAGCTATTAACGAGGCGCTGTCCGAACTCGGTTTCATTTTTGCAATATTCGGCGTCCAAATGCAGCTGCGCGGGGTTGTGCGTCATGGCCGAAAACATGACGTTATCGGCTTCGGTGATTGTGCGGCGCAGGGCGTGGTCAAACACATCACCCACCGATAATTCATCAAACCATTTGCCAGCCATATTGTATCTCCGTGCATTTGCGATAGGGTCATAACATGCCCGCGCTAAAATCCTATATCATTCGTTATGTGCTGTCCGAAGGGCGGCAATTGCGCAAGCGCATATTTTATGAGCAAAAGCTCGCGTCGCGCGAAATCGTATTTTTCCACGATCCCAAAGACGCGCATAGTGTTTTGCTCGCGGCGCAAATCCCAAAGTTATTAAACCGCTATGGTCTGACGCTGCGCCCGTTCACGATTGGCGATATGCCGCCGCAATATGCGCCGGAGCTTGCCGCGCTTCGGGCGTGGAATGCGGATGACGCAAAGTGGCTCGCGGGCAGGCATAGCCTTGATTTTTCGCAGCAAGTGTCGGACGAGGTTGAAAATGCGCCGGATGGCACAGCGCAGCTGTTAAAGCTCGGCCATTACCAAGGCGGTATGATTTATTATGCGGGCGAGTGGTATTGGGGCGTGGACCGCCTACAGTTTCTCGAAGAGCGCTTGCAAGAGTTAGGGCTGGGGCAGGGCAAACGGTTTATCGCCAAACCCATGGATTGGGATCGCAGCGATACACGTCAAACCGACAAGCCTATTATCGCATATTTGTCGCTGCGCAGTCCTTATAGCTATATGGCCGCGATGCAGATTTACGATTTGGCGCGGCAGCACGGGACGACAGTCGATCTGCGCCCCGTTCTGCCCATGGTGATGCGCGGCTATAAAGTGCCCAAATCAAAGCGGCTATATATTGCGGGCGATGTTGCGCGGCGCGCGCGGCGTAAAGATATTGATTACGGCCTTATTCGCGACGCCGTCGGCAAGCCGACTGAGCGGGGCATGGCGATACTGGCCAGTGTTTTGGGGACGCCGCGCGAAGAAGCCTTCCTGAAAAGCTTTTACCGCGCTGTTTGGGCGGAGGGCGTGAATGCCGGTTCCGCGATTGGTCTGCGCAAAATATGCGACCGCGCAGGCATTAGCCGCGCTGAGGCAGGCAAGGCCTTAGCGGATGAAGGCTGGCGCGATATGGCCGCCCAAAATCAAGATGAGCTGCAAGCCGCCGGACTTTGGGGCGTGCCGAGTTTTATCGTTGGCGGCAAAGCCATATGGGGCGAAGACCGTCTTGCGCGCGTCCAAGAAAATTTATTCTCTATTTGACAAAATCCCTATGCGCTCTTATCCCGCTCATAATTAACGGAGATTATTCCATGAACATTTGCACGTCCCGACTGCTTGTAGGCTCGACCTACACATCCCTTACCGCTCGGTAAAAGGACGCGCCATTATGGATTGCGGCCTCCCGAGCAAATGCTCTGGGGGTTTTTTTATGTCCAGAGTCTACTCCTAAATTTAAGGCTCAGACATGTCTGAAATACAAAATACAAAACCCGCACAGGTAAAATTGATACCTGAAACGCTTGGCGGGGAAATTAAATCCTTTATGTGGCTCGGCATTCCGCTGGCCTTCGCGCAGCTTGTGCAATTCATGGTCTATACCATCGATGCCGTCATGATTGGGCGTTTAGGGCAAACCGAACTTGCGGCGAGCTCGCTCGGCATCGTGATGTTTTTCATCATCTGGATGCTCGGCTCCGGCGCTGTCTTCGCGGTAACGCCGCTGGTCAGTCAAGCGATGGGCGCGAACCAAAATGAACGCCATCACGTACGGATTACTGTGCGTATGTCGCTTTGGCTCGTGATGTTTCTCATCCCGCTCGCGATTGCTTTCGCCGCCATTGCCTATCCCATATCTATGATGACAGGGCAGGACCCCGAAGTCTCAAAACTCGCCTCGGACTATCTCTGGATGCTCATTCCCGGCTTTCCATTTGCGCTGGGCATCATGGCGCTACGTAATTTTCTCGCCTCGATTGATAAGACGTGGGTCCCGCTCGCGCTTACGGTTTTGGTGGTCGCCTTTAATACAGGGCTAAATTATGTGCTCATCTATGGTAATCTCGGCTTTCCGCGATTGGAGCTTGTCGGGGCAGGTATTGCGTCGTCTATGGCATACGCCTTTAGCTTCGGGCTCTTTGGCATTTATTGCTATGTCGATAAACAGGCCAAGAGCTTTCGGATATTTAAACGCGTCTGGCGCCCGCATTGGAGCCGCTTTCGCAAGCTGGTCAAGCTAGGCTGGCCCATGAGCGTCACGACATTTTTCGAGGGCATGCTGTTTAATGTCTGCGTCTTTGTGGTCGGGATTATCGGGGTGGCCGAGCAGGCGGCCTATCATGTCGGCCTAAATGTTGCGGCGCTGTGTTTCATGCTGCCCTTTGGTATGTCTATGGCAGGCTCCGTTCGAGTCGGGCATGCGGCGGGCGCGGGTAACCTCCCTGCACTTAAACGGGCCAGCTATGTGACTTTTGGAATCTGCATGATCTTGATGGCAGCTTTGGCTTTGTTTGTGGCCAATAATGCCGAGATGATCACGGGGTTTTATCTCTCGGATAGCGAAGCGGCGGCGCGCACGATTGCGGCGAGCTTCTTGCCGATTGCGGCGGCCTTCATGCTGTTTGACGCGGCGCAGGTCGTGGCCAATCAGCTCCTTCGCGGGATGAAGGATGTGAACTGGCCGATGCTCTTTACAGGGGTGAGTTATTGGATTGTCGGATTTCCGGTGGTCATTTGGCTTGGGCTCTATACGCCGCTGGGCGCGGTGGGGGTCTGGTATGGCTTAATGGCGGGACTTGCGGTGGCGGCAATTACGCTGGGCTGGCGGTTCTATCACCTTGTATGGCGGTGTCCCGAAGTCATATTTGAACGCGCCGCAGAGACGGATATGTAAAATGTTCTTGTAATGTTCTCATTTATGAGTTATCTAGAACATCCCCTGGAACAAAGCGTTGATTCCCCTTAACGCTCTAACATTGGTGATAAGATGGCCCGCCTTGATGACGCATTTATAGACCGTATCCTTTGGTATTCCCCTGCCAAACGTATCGGCGCGCATCAATGGCGGGCCATCGTCTACACTTTGCCCGCACGTTACGGCGTGGGGCTAACGCGCCTCGGGTTTCAATTCCGCCGCGCGGGCTCATTTGGCAGTGCGCCGGAAGTGTGGACCGATGGTCACGCTTTTCCGGGCTATGCACGGCATTTGCCATTTAATGGATTACCGAAAAGCCTAAAGGGGCTGTTCGAGACATATCGCAGTGACATCGACATGCATCTCGGCGTTGCGCCACCCGCCAAAGGCGCGCAGCTTCATTTGGATTTAGCGGCTTAAAACTCGGTTTCGTCATTCCGACCCATGCGGAGCATGGCCGGAATCCATGCCTTTATTTTTCCGCTAAATATCGACTCAATTTATTTGACTAAAAATCTAGGCATGGATACCGGGCGCATTAAAATGCGCGTCGGTATGACAAGCTATGGGAGTTTTTATTTCACAGCCTGCGTAACGACATTCTCAAGATATTCCTGACGCCCTGAAACCGGGGCAGGGCTCTCGTTCTTATCGAGGCAATAGTCCGACATCTCTTCGAGTGTTGCTTTGCCGTCGAGCATCTTCTTACCCAAACCTGATTCCCATCCTGCGTAGCGCTGATCGCGAAATGCGCCGAGTTTGTCATTTTCAATCATAGCCACGGCATTTTCTAGCGCGCGGGCGAGCAGGTCCATTGCGCCGATATGGGCGTGGAATAAATCATCTGCGTCGCGGCTCTGACGACGGACTTTGGCATCAAAGTTAGAGCCGCCATTTTTAAAGCCGCCGCCTTTGAGGATATAATAAAGCGCCATAGTGTTTTCGCGTAGATCATTCGGGAACTGGTCAGTATCCCATCCATTTTGGGGATCGCCGCGGTTAAAATCGATAGAACCGAATATACCCAGCGCGTTGGCCATTTCGACCTCATGCTCAAAATTATGTCCAGCTAGCGTCGCGTGGTTGGGCTCAATATTGACGCCAACTTCATTCTCAAGACCGTAAGCTTTCAAGAAGCCATAGACCGTGCCGACATCGCGGTCATATTGATGCTTGGTAGGTTCATGCGGTTTAGGTTCAATCCAAATATCACCTTTAAATCCGATCTTGTGTTTGTGCTCGACGACCATAGAGACGAAGCGGCCAAGCTGTTCCATCTCTTGCCCAACTTTGGTGTTCAGAATTGTGTCATAGCCCTCGCGGCCGCCCCACAGAACATAGCCTGCGCCGCCAAGGCGATGCGTGGCTTCTAGAGCATGTTTAACCTGTAGCGCGGCAAAGGCCGCAACGTTCGGATTAGGGTTCGTTGATGCACCTGCCATGAAGCGCGGATGGGAGAACATATTGGCTGTTCCCCATAAGAGCTTTGTGCCTGTCTCGCCCATTTTACCTTCGATATAATCAACGATATGGGCCAGGTTATCGACATGCTCGCGCGGGGTTTGCGCTTCGGCCATCGCGTCGACATCATGGAATGTGAAAAACGGATTGCCGAGGCGCGCAAAGAAATCAAATGCGACATCGGTTTTGGCCTCAGCGGATGTGCGGTCATTGCTACCGCCGTGCCACGGGCGGTTAAATGTCCCGCCGCCAAAAACGTCAAAGCCGTCCCAACAGAAATTATGCCAGTAACAGACCGCAACGCGTAAATGCTCGGCCATGGTTTTGCCCATAAGCATTTTGTCTTTGTCATAATATTTGAACGCGAAATCATTATCGCTGTCTTTGCCTTCAAATTTAATCGGGTCGATATGGTCGAAATATCCGCTCATGAGGTTAGGTCCTTTGTGGCGTGGTAAAGTTTAGAAAATGTGGCGCGCCGCTCCGCATAGAGATCGCGCATATCAGAGTTGGGCTTAATAATGTGATCAATCGCCGGAGCCGTGCAAATATCAGCGGCGCGCTCACTGCCCGCGCAGAGCCGCGCTAGCCGCGCTGCGCCGTAAGCAGGCCCAACAGCAGAAGCCGTGCGATAGGTTAGCGGCATATTCATCGCGCTGGATATGACTTCGCCCCACCATGACGAACGTGAGCCGCCGCCAATGACGGTTAGGCTGTCGATATTTGCCCCTGTGGCTTTCAGCACGTCCACCCCATCGGCCAGCGCAAAGGCCACGCCTTCAAGTGCGGCTTGCGCCATAGAAAGCGGCGTGTCTTCGTGGGTTAGGCCGTAAAATGCGCCTGTGGCATGGGGGTTGTTATGCGGTGTGCGCTCCCCCGACAGATAGGGCAGAAATATTGCGCCGCGCCCGGGGGAGCGGGCATCGGCTGTTTGCTCATAAAGCGCGGCTTCGGTTTTAAATCCTGCGATACGAGCGACAAAATCAACTGCGCTGGCGGCGGCCAGAATAACGCTCATCTGGTGCCAAAGGCCGGGCAGGGCATGACAGAATGTGTGCACTGCGCCGTCTGTATTGGGGCGATACTGATCATCAGCGAGGAACACAACGCCGCTCGTCCCGAGCGAGATAAATCCCTCACCGGGTTTCACCACGCCCGCGCCAACCGCGCCTGCAGCATTATCGCCGCCGCCTGCCGCAATTGGAACGCGCGCCATACCCCAATCATCCGCGACACTTGCCGAGAGCTGTCCTGTTGCCTCAGATCCCTCATATAATGTCGGCATATTCTCGCGCGATAATCCCGTCAGCACCAAGATATCGTCGCTCCAATCACGGGCCTCAACATCCATCCACAATGTGCCGGCGCTGTCGGACATATCAGAAGCGAAATCACCGCTCATCAAATAGCGTACATAGTCTTTAGGGAGCAGGACTTTGTCGATACGCGCAAAATTATCCGGCTCGCGTTCGCGCATCCAATGCAGCTTTGGCGCCGTAAATCCGGGCATAGCAAGATTACCGGAGATATCGGTCAGGGGCGGCATATCGGCCATCATCTGCGTGCAGTTTTCTGCGCTGCGTCCATCATTCCATAAAATAGCGGGACGAATGACTTTGCCCGATTTATCAAGACATGTTGCGCCGTGCATTTGCCCCGATAGGCCAATGGCTTTTACGGCGCGGCGGGCGCGGCTATCGAGTTTCTGTATGGCTTCATTGGTTGCGCGCCACCACTCAGCAGGGTCCTGCTCAGACCAAAGCGGTTTGGGCCGCGACACGGCAAGCGGCGCGCTGGCTTGATCGACGACGGTTTGCGCCTCGTCCACCAGCACGGCTTTTACGCCGGATGTTCCAATATCAATGCCCAGATACATGGACTACTCAACCGTTAGCGTGACAGATTTCGTATTTACAGAGCTATTGCCGACCATGATGTCAAATGTGCCGGGCTCAACAAGAAGGTCCATATTGATGTCGTAAAAAGCGAGGGCGCGGTTTGTAATTGGCAGGGTGACGGTTTGCGTCTCGCCCGGTTCCAATGTGACGCGCTCAAAACCCTTTAGCTCTTTGACGGGGCGCGTGACGGTACTGACCTCGTCGCGAATATAGAGCTGCACGATTTCATCAGCGGCGTAGTCACCCGTATTTGTGACTTCAACTGATACGCTGCTCTCGCCATTTACGCCGATACTGGCCGACGATAGTTTTGGCTCGGACAGTTCAAAAGTCGTATATGATAGGCCGTGGCCAAAAGCATAAAGCGGGCTGGCATCGCCAAAGGCATAGCCGCGGCGCGCGGTAGGTTTGTGATAATAATAGGCTGGAATTTGTCCCACAGTGCGCGGCACAGTGACCGGCATTTTACCCGAGGGCACAGCGTCACCAAATACGAGATCCGCCACAGCCGTTCCCGTTTCTTGGCCGAGTAGCCAGCCATACAGAATGCCGTCAAAATGATCTTCGACATTGGCTAGGCTAAGCGGGCGACCTGAGATGATAACGCCAATCATTGGCTTGCCTGTTTCAGCCAGCGCATCGACAAGTTCTTTTTGTTGCCCAATCAAGGTGATGTCATTGCGATCGCCCATATGTGTTTCCGACCAGGCTTCGCGTGATGTGGACTCGTCGCCGCCAATTGCGACGATGATAATGTCGGCGCTTTTGGCTTTGGCTACGGCTTCGAAAATGTCGCTGCGGTTTTTATCCGGATCAATGAGATTGACTTCATCATCCCACCAGCTGCGATTATCGGTTAGGGTTACGCCCTTGGACCAGATGATTTTATCTTCGCCTAATTTGGCGGTCATGCCGTCTAGAATAGACACGGTCTGGCGCGGCTCATCGGAATATCCGCCGAGCACAGTCACGTCACTATTCGGGCCAATCACGGCAATGGTTTTGTAATCACTGGCGTCAAGTGGCAGGATGCTATTTTCATTTTTAAGAAGGATAGGGGCTTTAAGGGCGGCCTCCAGCGCAATAGCGCGGGCCTCTTCATTGCCAGTAAGTGATTCGGCGGCAGGGCCATCGGCGTAGGGTGTTTCAAAAACGCGGCCACGCACTTTCATTTCTAAAACGCGGCGCAAAGCAGTGTCCACGACCTCCATCGGGATTTCGCCGCTCTCGACTTTTGGCTTTAGCTCGTAATAAGCGACTCCATCCGGCAGCTCTAAATCAACACCGGCGCGCAGGGCGAGTTCGCCCGCATGGGCAATATCTGTCGCAATGCTGTGGCGGCGTTCCAGCTCATTAATCGCAAAATAATCGGCCACAACTGCGCCGTTAAATCCCCATTCGCCGCGCAGAACAGTATTGAGAAGCCAGCCATTGGCATGGGATGGGATGCCGTTTAGCTCATTATAACTGGCCATAACAGACGCCGCTTTGCCTTCGCGCACAGCGACTTCGAATGGCGGGAAGAAGATTTCATAGAGCATACGCTCGGAGACAGCGGCCGGGCCGACATTCATGCCAGCTTCGGGCATGCCGTGGCCTGTCATATGTTTAAGGGTGGTCAGGACTTTATCATCAGATAGATAATCTTCGGTGCCTTGGAATCCGATAACGGAGGCGAGGCCCATTTGGGAAACGAGATAAGGGTCTTCGCCAAATGTTTCCTCAATCCGGCCCCAGCGCGGGTCAAGCGCGACGTCAACAACGGGGGAGAGCACATGATGCACGCCGCGTACGCGGATTTCGCGAGCCGTCACGCTATAGACGCGCTCGGCGAGATCTGTATCAAATGTTGCGGCGAGCGCGATGGATTGCGGAAAGGCGGTGGCGTCTTTACCTTGGAACCCGTGAAGGCCTTCTTCATGGAAAAGCGTTGGAACGCCGAGGCGCGTATTTTCGATATGCCATTTCTGGATTTCATTCACGAGCGTAACAGTATCAGCCGGAGAGCGCGCGCTCATGCGGCGCACAACGGTTGAGTCGTTGACGTCTTTGCGCTCACTTGGGCCTTCCATGCCGATTGTATCTTGGGGGCGGGCGAAACACCCAATGCCGTGCGGGAATTTTTCTTCCATTTTCTCAGGATTGAAACTGCCATCGGCATCGTAGATATCGGCTTTGCCGAACCACACACAGCTGAGCTGCGCGAGTTTTTCATCCAGCGTCATTTCGGCGATCAAGTCATTGATGCGCGCATCATCTTGCCACGGGGCGCTCATCATCTCGACTTGGCGCGGGGCGTCGGCGGCGGAATTATGAGAATGTGATTCGGGCGCGCGACACGCAGAGAGCGATAGCGCCGCGATTAAGGCTAGGCTTGCGGCAGTTGTGATTAAGGAATGACGTCGTTTCATAGTAAACCCCAGTTATGCACTCGAATATTGTTTCGATTTGTCCAAGAGTGTCGTAAATTGACAACGTTGTCAATTGGCTTTACGCCTAGATTTATGACAAGGTCGAATCCATGAGCGCTACAATCAAAGACGTCGCCAGCGCGGCAGGGGTTTCGTTTAAAACGGTTAGCCGCGTCTTTAACGGCGAAGCGAATGTGCGCGAAGCGACTCGGGAGAAAGTTGAGGCTGCGGCGCGCGAGTTAAACTTTACGCTGAACACTGCCGCGCGAAATCTACGCCGCCGCGGCTCGAACCTGATTGCGCTTATTATTTCCAATCCTAGCCGCTCTTATATTGACAATATTCAAATCGGCGCGATGGATTGGTGTAGCCGTAATGGTTTCCATTTAGTTGTGGAAGACATATTAGCGCGCCCTGAAAGTTTTGAGGATTTAATTAAGAGCGGCGAAATGGCGGGCGTTATTTTGATCCCGCCTATGTCGGATGACCCTGATATTCTGAGCGCTTTGACGTCGCATCATATCCCATTTGTGCGCATCGCGCCCGAGACCGATAATGATATTGCGCCAAGTGTTCGTATTGATGACCGCGCTGCGGCCCGCGAAATGACGCAAAAGCTCATTGCGCTCGGCCATCGCCGGATTGGCCTGATTACGGGACCAAATAATTTTGGGGTGAGCCGTAATCGCAGGGCAGGCTATTCTATTGCGCTGCAAGGGGCAGGTCTTGAATATGATGCAGAGCTGGTGCGCGAAGGCGCGTTCTCTTATGCCACAGGGCAGAGTTGCACCGCGCAATTGCTGGACCTTGCGCATCCACCGACAGCAATTTTTGCAAGTAATGATGACATGGCCGCAGGCGCAATCGCGGAGAGTTACAAACGAGGCATTGCTGTTCCACATAAGCTGACCATCGTTGGATATGATGATGTTGCCGTGGCGAGCGTCATCAGTCCGCCGCTGACGACTGTGCGCCAGCCCCTTAAAGACATGGCTGCACGCGCAGCAGAATTATTGCTAGAACGCATTCGAGATCGAGATAGCGCGCCGAAACATGATGTGCTCCCGCATAGCCTGATCCTTCGCGCCTCACACGGACCACGGACTTAGTAATCTACCAAATTCGTGACAGCGCTGTCATAAATAATTTGTGCTATTGGATTGTTTAGATTAGGACGAAAGCAAGAGCGCGAAATAGCGCACGACATATAGGGGAGTCTTATGGACAATAATGTAACAGAAAAATCTGGCGGTAGCTTCGGATTTATCATTCTAATTTGCTTGGTGGCAACACTCGGCGGATTTCTATTCGGATTTGATAGCGGCGTAATCAACGGCACCGTCAAAGGTCTTGACGCCGCATTTGGCGCAACAAATTTCGCCAGCGGATTTAACGTCGCTTCTATGCTGCTCGGTTGCGCTGCTGGTGCATTCTCAGCAAGTTGGCTTTCTGACCGTTTTGGACGCCGCAATATGATGATGGTCGCTGCGGCGTTCTTTCTGATTAGTGCTTGGGGCTCAGGTATTGCGGGGGGATCGTTTGAATTCATCCTCTATCGTATTTTGGGCGGCCTTGCTGTTGGCGCAGCATCTGTCATGGCGCCTGCTTACATTTCAGAGATTGCTCCAGCGAAATATCGCGGCGGTCTAGCCTCTCTACAGCAAATCGCAATTGTTGTCGGTCTGACAGCGGCTTTTTTCTCTAACTATTACCTTGCGAATACTTCTGGCGGAGCAACGGCTGATTTCCGCGGTAGCGAGACATGGCGCTGGATGTTCTGGGTTGAAATTGCGCCTGCGGCGTTGTTCTTCGTACTCTTGTTCTTCATCCCCAAAAGCCCGCGCTTTTCCATGGTAAAAGATGATGAAGCTGGCGCGCGCAAAACTTTAACAAAATTATTCGGCGGCGAAGTTGCCGAAACGAAGGTCGGCGAAATCAAAGCGTCTCTGGCTTCGGATCACAAACCACGCCTGTCAGACATTTTCCTAAATGGTAAACTTCGTCCCATCGTTTGGGTCGGTATTGGTCTAGCGGTTTTCCAGCAACTGGTCGGTATCAATGTGATTTTCTATTATGGTGCTGTGATGTGGGAAGCCGCAGGCTTTACCGAAGCTGACGCGCTAAAACAGAATGTCTTTATGGGCGTGATGTCGATCTTTGCGACAGGTTTAACGGTGTTCTTGATTGATAAATTTGGACGTAAGCCTTTCTTGCTTATCGGCTCAATTGGTATGGCAATTATGCTTGCCGTTGTGGCTTGGGCTTTTGGAACGGGTGAACTGGTGAATGACAACCTTGTTCTGGAACCTGCGATGGGTCGCACGTCACTTTATGCGGCGATGGCTTACGTGTTCTTCTTTAACATGACGTGGGGTCCAGTAATGTGGGTCTTGCTCGGTGAGATGTTCCCAAATCAGATACGCGGCTCTGCGCTGGCTGTGGCGGGTTTGTCCCAGTGGCTTGCGAACTTCCTTGTCACGCTTTCATTCCCGTGGATGCTGGCGAACTTAGGCCTGTCGGTTAGTTTCTTTATCTATTCGGCCTTTGCATTCCTCTCCATCCTATTCGTCGCCAAGGCGGTGCGCGAAACCAAAGGTATGGAACTTGAAGATATGGTTGGCTAAACCGCTTATCATGAATAGTTTTATGGCATCCGTGATCAGCGCGGGTGCCATTTTTATATATGACAATAGGAGACGTCGATGCTGCGATATAATATTATCTTGGGGCTATGCGCTGCGGCGATAGCGTCTTGTTCGCCGGAAACCGCGCAAACAGTTCCAATTGATGCTTCCGTCATTGAGCCCCTTAAAGTTTCAATATCTCCTTCCTCTTGGATGTATGAAGACGGGCAAACCCATTTTGAAAAACGGGTTGTAGAGATTGAAGCACTTGGCCCGCAGCCTGGCGGCGTCCTCCTCGTCGGGGATAGTATCACCGAAGGGTGGATGTGGCAGAAATTCCCCTATGACGGCCCGATCGCTAATCACGGTGTCGGCTGGGATGTAACCGAGGGTGTTCTGGCGCGCAGTCCGCAAATCTTACGCGAAGATCCCAAGGCGATCTTTGTGATGATCGGAACAAATGATTTGTCTTATGACCGCACGCCCGATCAAATTATTCCGCCGCTTAAATCGGCGCTCATAAATTACATAAAGCAGTGGCCTGACGCCAAGATTTACCTGCAAAGCGTTCTGCCGCGTAATGGGCAATGGGATAAATCTGTTGTCGCGCTAAACGCGGCGTTACCGAACTTGGCTGAGGATAAAGCTATGGGCGGGCGCGTCACATATATCGACCTGACGCCTGTTATGGGGGCAGGGCCGGACGCAATACGCGCAGAGTTTACCAATGATGGCGTTCATCTGACCGATGCGGGATATGCAGCGTGGGGAGAGGCGCTAAAGCCTTACCTGCCGCGCGACTAATCGCCTATTCTTATCGCGCCCTCATGGCGCTATAGAGACGTTATGTTGTCCATAGACCCTATTCAGACCTTCATCACCTATATCGCGCTCGTGGTGATTATTATGGCGCGCTATGTCGTGATTGCGGGCGCGATGCATTGGGCCTTGTGGCTGCGCGACGAAAACAAAGTCAAAGCTCGCCGCCTGACGAAGATGGTTCCGACGCGCAAAGTCATTCGCCACGAAATTAAACTCTCCCTAATCAGTAGTTTTATATATGCCGCGCCCGGCGCGATACTGCTTGAGATATGGAAAGCAGGCGGAACGGCGATTTATAGCGGCCCGATTTCTGGCTTTGAGGGGTGGGCTTATTTGCTAGTGTCGGCGGGTCTATACCTCTTTGCTCATGATACATATTTCTATTGGACGCACCGAGTCATGCATCATCCGCGATTTTACCGCGCGACGCATGCGGGGCACCACCGTTCCAAACAGCCCACGCCGTGGGCCAGCTTTTCATTTGATCCGTTAGAGGCGCTAATTAGTGCATGGTTCCTGCCGGCGCTTGCGCTGTTCATTCCCATCCATGTCGGGGCGGTTTTAGTCCTTCTGACCATTATGACGATGAACGCTGTTTTTAATCATGCGGGATGGGAAATATACCCAAAGCGCTGGATTGAGGGTTGGTTTGGTAAAGTGATGATAACGGCCAGCCACCACAATCTTCATCACACAAAATTTAAAGGCAATTACGGCCTCTATTTTCGATTCTGGGATAAGGTGATGGGCACGGATAAGGGGCTAGAGACGGGGACTTAAAAAAGTAAACTCGTCATTCCAACCCGCGCGTCGCGCGGCTGGAATCCATGCCTAGATATTTCCATAAATACAGAAATCATAATCAATAGCGTGATCAAGATAAGGATACCGAGCGAGCAAGCTCGCGTCGGTATGACAAACCCTTATCTAACCATAAGCATCAAATTCATGCGTAATCGCAATTGTGATCTGGCGCACAAGCTGGCTGGCGCGCTCCAGCGGCTTGATAATTGTCTCTGAGATATGCGGGAAGCCACCGGGAGGAGCAACGGGCGCGTCGGTTTTCTCAGTAAGTTCTTCTGTCCATGCTAAGCCTTTTTGGACCGCAGGATAGCGAACCTTTAGATCGGCCAAGATACTGTCAATTTGGAACGTTTGGAGTTTTTGAAGGACGTTAAGCTGCGCTGTGTCTTCTTCGCCATGCGCGGGAAGATCTGTTGCGATAATCAGCATTTTCATAATCACGGCGAGGCGTAGAGCATGAAGGATTTTTAGCTCATTACTCTCTGTGAACTCACCGTCCCAGCCTGCCGCTTTCGCACCTTCGCCGAGATATTTGACGCTGTCATGGACATCCATGCGCAAACGGTTGGCCAGATCCCCAAGACGGGTCGCCCATTCTGATGTGGCTAGCGTGTCCGCCACAATCAGGCTGCTTTGCGCCAGAAGCGGTTCATTGCCCGACAAGGCACGGCTAATCCAGAACGCGGGATCAAACAGACGCGCATAGCCTGTGAGGATTGAGATATTCGCGCGTTTCATCGACTGAATGGCGAGTGAGAATATGGACCGCGCGCGAGCGCTGGTTTTAAATAAATCGACAAATTTCTCAGGATCAATCGCCGCCCCGCGGCCCAAGCCATAGAAGATATTGGCGGGCACGCCCATTTGCTGAAGGATCGCATTATGCGGAATGGCGCGAAGCTGGCGCGGATCAAACATATCGCCGCCCGCTTTGGCGCGTTTGGCCGCGCGCGAGCCTGTCGGGATGAGCAGGTTTTGACCAAAGCCGCCCAGCAGACCGACATAATCAGGATCATGATACAGGCTGTCTTGCTGTGAAGAGAGCGTGCGGTAAATGTCCCAGCTAAAATCATTTTCCGTGTAAAACGGATCATCGCCCACATCTGACGTGTCTTGCGCGCGGGTCGTAATAAGCTGGCTAACCGTTGCTTCGGCGAGGTCAGGCGTTTGGAACCACATGAAACCGTCGCCGCCTTGGAAACTCGTTTCGTGTGTCAGGTGAATCTCGGCGCTTGTGAAACGATCCACGGCCCATGGGCTCATGGCGTAATCAACGCGGTCTTTGATATTGCCCGGATGTCCGCCGCGCCCATTACCTTCGCCGTGCGTATTAAACACAATCGCGGTGACGTCTTTCACTTTATGACGAATGAGAGCCGCGGCGAAATGAGATTGCAAACGTTCAATGGCGAGCGTTGCCGGGATTTGGCCCATGAAGCGGCCCGCATCAGAGAAGCCGGTTTGGATGGCGAAACATCCGCGTTCTTCGATGTAATTGCGATAAACCTTATTACTCAGCATTTTATCGATAATACGCCCGCCATTATTAAGCGCGTCTGCGGTTTCAAAGAGCGGTGAAATATCCATGTGCTTATCAAGGCCATATCGGCGCGCCAGATAAAGCATACCCAGCGGGGTTAGGCTGTCTTCACATTCCGCAATCAACAATCTTATCGGCGTGTCTTCATCGATATATTTATGAATTTGCGCCGTTAAAATCATTTGCTGATGGGCCGTGCTTTTTTCTAAGGCGAGCGAGGCGAAATTCACGGGCTGCGGTTTTACATTTTTAGTCAGCTTTGAAGCTCGCATTAGCAATGTTCGGTTATCCGATGTTTGCTCGCTGATCCCGAATACGGCTTTGACGCCGCTCATAACGTGGCGTGCATTAAGGCGGAAATGAATACGTGATGTTCCAAGTCCATAATTGATCATGTCGCTTTGCAGCACGATCATCTTGGTGCAGAACGCCGCCTTATCAGAGGCTTTGATGATACTATCCAGCTGCTGGATCGAGTCTTTCAAGGACAGCAGGCGGCGAGGGGATTTGCGGGTCAAATTATTGGCTGCAGCGATAAGATTATCAGTGTCGGTTAAGTCTTCACCAAACATGGTGAGATCGCGTTCTGCGCTGGCTTTGGCGTTGGCGAGTTGATCGACGAGTTTTTCAAGTTTTGCTTCGCTGCCCGCTGGAACGCCGTCTGCACTATTGAGGGCTTCTTGGGCATAAGCATGATAGCGCGTAAGCTGTTGGCTTTTCTCCTCAAGACGCAGGCGAATAGCGTCGCCCCAACTAATATCGGTGCGCCCGTCAATGTCATAACCCACCCAGCTATAGACCGTAGCCAGACGTGGAATGATGCGCGCCCAATTATCAGGGAAGGCAGCGCGGGCGATTGTGATGACTTCATAGTGGACATCTTGGAGCGCATTTTGGATGCGCTCAATCGCGGCTTGCGTGTCGACATGCTCCTCTTGCAATGTCGGCGCGCGCTGCGGCAGGTAAGGCAGCGTTTTCAGATGGTCGGCAAGCTTGGTTTCCTTGGATTTATCCGTCGTGCTCGCGAGCGCGCCAAGGCAATCGCGAATGTCGCGCGACAGGGAAAATGTCGGATGCGCGGTTAGAACGATGCCAAGCCCTGGATTTTCGGCCCATGTTTTAAACGCGTCATAGCCAAGTTTCGTTTTGGCTTTGGCCATTTTGACTAGCGCTGCTTTCTGCGCCTTTAAATCATCCGCGCCGCTGCGTTTTGCCAAGCGTTTGGCCCGCGCAATCGCGCCCTTATCGGATAGCGTTTTGACAAGGGCTTCGATGTCTTTGAACGCCATTTCGCGCTGTTCGACTTCGCGCGAAATATCATAAGCCAGTAATTTAATTTCATTGGCCTGTGGGTCGCTATCAATGCGTTTTGTATGCGCGGCAAGCTGCGCAGTGAGGTCATTATGGAGCGTTTCGATAGAGCGACGTTTCACGATCTGTGATCCTTTGATAAATAGCAATTTGGCTAGCCAAACATCATGAATAAAATCGCATGTCAATTTTTTGTTTTGGCGTGAACGCTGGCGTAGCGGCGCGCGTATCCACAGTATGACATCTATTGCAATCATAGGCGCAGGTATTTCGGGCTTGCGCGCTGCCCAAACCCTTCAATCACAGGCCAATGTGACTGTATTTGAGAAATCACGGGGTGTAAGCGGCCGCATGTCGACACGTTACAATGACGACTATGAATTTGACCACGGCGCACAATATTTCACCGCAAAAACGCAAGAATTCAGCACCTTCCTACAGCCCTATATTGACGACGATATAGTTGCGCCTTGGACTCCCAAAGGCTTGCCCGAAGACACGCGGCATAAATATGTCGCGACCCCGCGTATGAACAGCCTGTGTAAAGCGATGGCAAAGGGCATCAATGTCATGACGGGAACCCGAGTTGAACGCGCAGAATACGCCTCGGGCGCATGGGATCTGAGTGATGATAGTGGATTGTCTCTCGGACAATTTGACGGCCTGATTGTGACGGCCCCCGCGCAGCAGGCGCAAGTCATTTTAGGTGAAGAAATCAAACCTTCACTTGAGGGTATTAATCACATCGCCAACTTCACATTAATGGTTGGATTATCCGAAATGTGGTCAGAGAATTGGGAGGCGCTACGCCCGCAAAACGATATTATTGGGTGGGCTGCTGTCAACAGTTCTAAACCCGGCCGGAATATCGATTTCACGACATTAGTTGTTCAAAGTCAAAATGAGTGGGCTGAGACCCACAAAGACGCGGATCGCGAATGGGTGCAAGCGCAAATGATCTCTGCGTTCAAATCGTTGACGGGGATAGATATTTCGGACGCACAGATAGCGTCGTTGCATCGCTGGCTCTATGCCAATGTTGAGACGCCGCTTGGCCGCGATATTTTTTCAGATGAGAAGCGAAGATTGATTGTTGCGGGCGATGGGTGTTTAGGAGGGCGCATCGAATCGGCTTGGCAAAGCGGTGACGCGGCGGGACAAAAAGCGGCGCTGTGGCTGATAAGCTAATTGCAAAATTTACGCGGCGAGCTATATGCTTTCTATGGAAACTAAATCAGAAATATATGCCCGCGTGGCTAAAGAAATCGCCGCTGTAATTGACGGCGAGCCGACGCGCACTGCGCGCTATGCAACAGCGTCCTGCTTGCTCAGCGAAGCCTTTGAAGATTTTTACTGGACGGGGTTTTACCTTGTAGACCCTAACCGCGAAAAGCAGCTTGTTGTCGGGCCGTATCAAGGCACGCTTGGATGTTTGCGTATAGATTTTAAACGCGGCGTTTGCGGCGCGGCGGCGCGCAAAGGCGAGACAATTATCGTTGATAATGTCCATGATTTTGAAGGCCACATTGCGTGTGATAGCGCTACAAATTCAGAGATTGTCGTTCCCGTCTTTAATGAGAGCGGCGTGCTTATGGCTGTGCTGGATGTCGATAGCACCAAGCTGTCCACATTTGACGCCGAAGATAAAGCGGGCCTAGAAGGGATCTGCGCTACGCTTCTGGTTGGCGCTCAATATCCTTAGCTTCGGGTTGATGGAATAATTGAGGAACTTCACGCTTACCAATATTCTCACGCGATAAGGCAATCGCCTGCTCGGGCGTATCAACTTCATATAGAAAATCATTGAGCCAATCGGGCGTGAACTTTGCCTCGCATGTGTGACGAATTAAGCTCAGGAGCGGCGCGTAATAATCATCACGATCAAGGAAAATGACAGGCTTGGCATGAAGCCCCATGCGCAGCCAGCTTATCACTTCAACCGCCTCTTCAAGCGTTCCAATTCCGCCCGGCAGCACGATAAAGGCATCCGCAGCTTCGTACATTTTGGCTTTACGCGTATGCATGTCGGGAACGACTTCGTGCGGAACGTCTTCATATAGAACTTCGCGCGATTGCAAGAACTCAGGAATAATCCCAAGCACGTCGCCGCCCGCTTCAAAAGCCGCCTTCGCGCAGGCCCCCATAAGCCCAACACCGCCGCCGCCATAAACGAGGCGATAGCCCGACGCAGCGATTGCCGTTCCTGTTTCGCGCGCCAAGTCGAGATAATCTTGATCGACGACACTGGAGGAACCGCAAAATACGCATAGGCTCTGCGCGGAGGTTCGTTTTTGATCAGTCATATTGAGCTCTTGAATTTTTATTATTTCGCGCCCAGTGTGGGGCGAGTAAATCTGATTTGGCAAGGCAGAATATGACATTGAGGCCTATTAAATACATGCAGCTCTTGGCCTGCCTGCTCGCGGGATTAGTCCTGACACCGGGGTGTGAGCGTGACTTGCCGCCGGAGGCAGGCATCGACTTTGCGACTCCTACCGAAGCGTTATATGCCCCTGCGCAAATCGTTGATGTGTCGACAGACGGGCTCGCCATAACGATGGACGGGCTTGCCCCGACTGGATCACAGATATTCATTGTTGATACGAAAAGCGGTCAGATCGCCGGGCAAGCCAAAGCCGGTGAAGAAAGTGGACAAGATATAAATTGGCGCGCAGAGTTTAATTTGAATGCGCTGTCGGGCCAGAGGGCCGTGGATAGTTTTGGGCTTAAAACGCAATTATCGGATGATGTTGAAGCCATCTCACCAGAGCGCATTACGATACTTCGAAAACGCCCTGACAATTCTATTGGTCCACATCAGCAAGCCGTCATCGTGTCTCGCCCCGGGGCCGCAAGTATGATTATTCGCGATCCATTGGAGCCACTTGTTACGTCTCAAGGCCTGCGTCTTTATAGCATTGACTATGATAATAATGGCAGCGTGATTTTCTCGGGTAAATCTTCGGTGCGCGGTCGAATTCGTATTTATGTCAACGGCGAAGCGATTGGTGAAACGGGCTTAGGTGAGGGCGGTAATTGGTTTGTCATTGCGGGATGGACACTGCCGATAGGAACTTATCCAATTGAGATACACCGTATTGGGGATGACCCCCGAATGCCTGCATTTCAAACCACTATATTAGGCGCGGTGTTTGCGCGTACAACATTTGCGAATATGCCGCCTGCGACGTTGGATCGCTTGGCGATTGCGTTTACGCGAAGTGACCCTGATGAGCGTTCAAAGGCCTATATTTCGGACTTTATTGCGACGCCTGACATGTGGGAATATCGTTATGATATTCCAGGAGGAGGGCAGCAATATACTGCGATTTATGGCGCGAAAGCGCAAGGTTTAACGCAAACTGAAGGCACAGAAGTTCAGCTGCAAACCGTGCCGGTTGAGCCTGAAAACTAGACCAAGGCTTGCTCTGCCTCATTATAACTGTCTGCTGCTTTGGCGTGAGGCCATAATCCATATTTACGAAGGCGGTCACGCAGCACAAATGGCGCAGCGAGGAGCACAGGCGTAACAACTAAGGTCAGTATTGTCGCAAAGCCGAGGCCGCAGGCAATGACGTAGGAAATGGGAGCCCAGATTTCGGACGTGGCCGAACCTTCGAAGGACAGAACACCCGTGAAGATATTGGCCTGCCAACCGAGTATTAGGGGCATAAGGCCGACGACTGTCGTGAGTGTGGTGAGTATAACAGGACGCAGGCGCTGCGCAGCGGTTCGGGTGGCTGCATCAACTGAGCTAAATCCATTCAGGCGTAGGCGCTGATAGGTATCGATCAAAACAATATTATTATTAACAACAATACCCGCCAGAGCGATGACGCCTGTCATGGTCAAAATTGCCGAGATAAAGGGATAAAAGGCTAATCCTAAAAGTACGCCAAATACCGATAAAATCACGGCCATCAACGTCAAGAAAACATGATAAAAACTATTGAATTGCAGAAGTAATATCACGCTCATCATCAATAAAATCGCAACGCCGGCTGCTTGGAAAAATGCGGCGGCGGCTGCGTTTTCTTCGGCTTGTCCCAAGAATTTGAAGCTTACAGAGTCCGGCAAAACGCCGTCCTCCAAAAGCCAATCTCGCAGCTCTTGTTGCTGAATATTCGTGGCGTAATCTTTGGCTGTGTTCGCCTGAACGAGATAATAGGATTCCAGATCACGGCGCTCAATTTTATCAAGCCGCGGACGCGGCACGGTCGTCACGACAGAGGATAAGGGCAGGGCGCCTTGCGGGGTTTGAATGCGCAAAGACTCAAGGCTGGCGAGATCGCGCTGATCTTCTGGATAGCGGATGCGGATATCAACTTCTTCTTCGGCGTCGAGCGGACGATATTGCCCGACCAGCGCGCCTTCGGTGACAAATTGCACGGCGGCGCCAATGCGACCAACATCTAATCCGAGGCGACCCGCTTCAACGCGGTCAACGTCAAGTTCCCACTCTACGCCAGGCAAAGGCAAACTGTCCTCAACATCTATCACGCCCTCAATAGAGGCGAGTTTAATGCGCGTTTTCCGAGTGGCCTCGATGAGGTCTTCGCGGTTTTCACCTGTTAGCTGTACACCGATATTTTTACCAATCGGCGGGCCTTGGTCGACCGCGATGACCTCGATGTAAATTCCGGGAATGTTATTTGTCGCGTCGCGCAGATCATCCATGATCGAGCGCACGTCACGGCGCTCGCTAAAGGGAAGAAGTTCAGTGTAAACGCGCACAGATGTATCCGCAGGAACATTGTTCGGCCCGCTCAGCGCTGCGCCGCCTGCGCCGCCGCCTGCTGCGCCGGATCCTGCAACGGTATAGACGCTTTCAATACCTTCAATGCCGTCAATACGGCGTTCAATCTCTTTGCCAATCGCCAAGCTTTGCGCGGGCGTCGTGTTGCCGCGCGAGCGGGCGAGAATATAAACCTGCTCGGATGGGGTTTGCGTGAAGAAGGCTACGGGCTTTGGCGGCGGTCCTTCAAGTGATGCTGTAAAGATAGCCGGAATAACGAACACACACCCAAACATAACAACTGCCATGGTGATAAGCGGATATTTAATGAGTTTAGAAACGACGCGCACGTAACCGCCCGTAAAGCCTGAGAGTTTCGTGGGGTCGCCTTCGCCGCCTGAGAGCATGGCGGCATTATTATTGGCCACGGCCTTTTTCTTAAACCCAATTTTCGCGCCCAGTGTGGGCAGAAATATCAGCGCCATAAGCGTTGAAGCAGACAGCACATAGATCATGGTAATCGGGAAATAGGACATAAATTTACCCGTGATATCCTGCCAAAATAGCAGCGGGATAAAGGCGGCTAGCGTTGTCGCCGTAGAGCTAATAATCGGCCAGAACATGCGTTCACCCGCCAGCTTAAAGGCCTCCAATCGCGCCATGCCTTCATCCATTTTTCGGTCGGCATATTCGATAATAACAATGGCGCTATCCACCAATACTCCGACGGATAGAATAAGCCCAAACAGGATCATCATATTGATGGTCTGGCCTTGGACGAGGAAAAGGAAGAGCGCGATTAAGAAACTGCCCGGAACGGCCCAGCCGACAAAAACAGCGGAGCGCCAACCCAGCGCCGCGATACAGACGAGAAAAACCAGAACGACGGCATTGACCAGCGAGGCGAAAAGCTCGCTGACCATGTCTTTGATGCGCGTGCTGCGCGATAGGCTATAGGATACATTGACGGTTTGGGGCCACGCATCTGTGTCTTGCATTGTGGCGATGAGGGCTTTGACTTTATCTTCGGTGACGATAATATTTTGACCTTGGCGTTTACTGACCTCGATAGAAACAGACGGGCGGCCATTAAAGCGCGCAAATGTGGCCACGTCGCGATAGCCGCGCCGCACATCGGCAATGTCGCCAAGACGCACCACAGAGCCATTCGGGCTGCGACGGATAATAACATCGGCCATATCGCCGGGTTCTTTGATGAGGCCCGGGAGTTTGACGTTAAATTTGCCGGATTGGGACTCCAGCGCGCCAGCGGGGATAAGGCTATTGTTGGACGATACTGCGCCCGCAATTTCGCCAAATGTAATGCCAAGACTTTCGACTTTGGCAGGGTCGAGCACGGCCTCTAAAACGTCTGTGCGCTCGCCGGAAATATCGGCGGCCAGAACTTCGGGCATAGCCTCGATACGTTTTTTCATATCTTTGGCGCGGCGCTGTAATTCACGCTCGGGAACGTCGCCCCAAAGATTGATGGTGATAATGGGCAGGGCAGAGGTAGAGACTTCTTCGACAATCGGCTCGCGGGCATCTTGAGGGAATTCACTGCGCGCGCGGTCCACTTGCTCGAGCACGTCGGCCATGACGGCGTCTTTATCGAAGGGGAAATCAAATTCCAAAATCATATAGGCGACATTACTCGCGCCCACGCCGTCGAGCTGTTTTAGCCCTTCGATGGATTTAAGCTCTGTTTCCATGGGGCGCACGAGGAGCCGTTCGCTATCTTCGGGGGAGACGCCCGGCAGAACCACGCGCACATTGACGAATGGCACGGGGATGTCCGGCTCTGCGTCTAGCGCAAGTTTTGTCATGGCAAAGATGCCGCCAAGAACCATGAAGAGCATTAGCCCGATGGTCATCCGCCAATTACGGATGCAAAAACCGACAATTCCGGCGAGACCGCTTGCGCTGGGGCTCATTTGCTCTTTTGCCATGACGTTATCCTAGGGCGCCATTGATGTTTCGGGTTTCACTTCTTTGCCGACAGAGACATAGTCCTGCCCCTCGACAATGACCCGTGTTTGGTCGGGCAATCCTGTGACCCAAATGCCGCCGGCTTCTTCGTCAATGGTGGCGACGCGGGCAAAGCGAACAATATTGCCGCTATCCAGATAGCGCACGCCGACTTCACCGGACTCGTCCAGTGTTAAAATGGCAGCGGGGATTTGCTGCGCGAGAATTTCTCCGGCGTTCAGCGTGACGGTCGCGGTGACGCCCGCCTTCAGGCTTAGGTCTTTATTTTGGACGCTAATCTCTGTGCGAAATGTGCGCGTGGACGGGTCGGCTTTGGCTTCGATGAAGTCGATTTTGCCCGTTACGTTTTGACCAGTCGCGAGTTTGACCTGCGCGCTATCGCCTGCGGTAATCGCGGCGAGCTGTGTTTCGGTCAGCTGCGCGATGACTTTGAGCGGGGAGAGATCCACCAGCAGGCCGCAAGGCTGCCCCGGCGCGAGGAAGTCCCCGATTTCAGCAGAATTGCGCTCCCACACACCCGAAAATGGCGCGCGAACATTGACATTATCCAGCTCGACTTCGGCTTGCTTCACGGCGGCTTTCGCGCCGTCCAGCTGCGCTTCGAATTGCGTGACGCGGGTTGCCGATTGATAGCCTTTCTCAGCCAAGATGCGCGCGGCGTTCAAATCGGCTTCGATGCTTTTTTGATTGGCGCGGGCCTGGTCAACCATGGCTTGGCGGGCATCAATGTCTTGACGGCAAAGCAATTGCCCGCGGCCCACGCGCGCGCCTTCTTTGACGCCCATCGCCACGACCACGCCGCTGGTTTCGGCCTTGACCATAACTTCGCGCGACGCCTCGGTGCGGCCATATAATTCATAGCGGTTTTGGTGCATCGTCGCCGTGACGCTTTGCACGCGGACTTGAACCAGCTCTTCGGCCTTTTCGGCGGGTTTTGGCTGTGTTGATACTGCGGCGTCCGCCTTAAACAGCGTGTTAAAGGCAAACCACAGGACGATCAAAAGCGTTAAACCGCCCGCGACAAGATATGATGTATTGATTTTCATATGCTAACGACGTTCCTCAGCTGAGCATGTATAGGCTCTTTGCGCCGATGCGTAGCACAAAACAATCCGCAAATCTGCATTGCTGTCAACGAAATGCGAATAGATTGCCCCAAAAAAAGCCAAACAAAGATTGAGATGCCGCAACATCCTGCTAAACGTGATGGTTAAGTGTTTGATTTTGACATCCGGGGGATGGTTTGACGAATATTCAAGATAAGCTCGATGCGCGCCGCGCACAGGCAGAAATTGGCGGCGGACAAGGCCGAATTGATAAGCAACATGGCAAAGGCAAGCTGACCGCGCGCGAGCGTATCGAGCTGTTGCTGGATCCGGGTTCGTTCGAAGAATTTGATATGTTCGTGCAGCATCGCGCGACAGATTTTGGCATGGAGAAAAGCCATATTGCCGGCGACGGAGTCGTCACCGGATGGGGCACGATAAATGGGCGCAAAGTCTTCACCTATGCCCAAGACTTTACGGTCTATGGCGGTTCATTATCTGAGACGCAGGCCAAGAAAATTTGCAAAATCCAAGAAATGGCGATGCGCAACGGCGCGCCGATTATTGGCCTAAATGATTCCGGTGGTGCGCGCATCCAAGAGGGCGTGGCCTCGCTGGCCGGTTATACGGATGTGTTTAAAAACAATATTCGCGCCTCGGGCGTGGTGCCGCAAATCAGCGTCATCATGGGCCCGTCTGCGGGCGGGGCGGTTTACTCGCCTGCGCTGACCGACTTTATCTTTATGGTCCGTGATAGCTCTTATATGTTCCTGACGGGGCCGGATGTTCTGAAAACCGTGACCAATGAAATCGTCACGGCCGAAGAACTGGGCGGGGCGAAGACCCATACGACGAAATCCTCCGTCGCGGACGGGGCCTTTGATAATGATATGGAAGCGATTAGCCAAATCAGACGCCTGTTTGACTTCTTGCCGCTGTCTAATAAATCCGGCTCGCCTGAACGTCCGTTCTATGATGCCCATGATCGCAGCGACAAAAGTCTTGATACGATTGTCCCGGATAATCCGAACCTGCCTTATGATATCAAAGAATTGGTGCATAAGCTCGCCGATGAAGGCGACTTTTTTGAGCTCCAAGAAGACTTTGCCAAAAATGTCGTCATTGGCTTTATGCGCATGGAAGGCAAAACCGTTGGCGTTGTCGCCAATCAACCGCTTGTGCTGGCGGGGTGTTTGGATAGTGACGCCTCGCGCAAGGCCGCGCGTTTTGTGCGGTTCTGTGATTGTTTCAGTATTCCGATTTTGACCCTCGTTGACGTGCCGGGCTTTTTGCCGGGAACGTCACAGGAATTTGGCGGCGTGATTAAACATGGCGCGAAATTGCTCTATGCTTACGGCGAAGCCAGCGTCCCGCTGGTCACGGTCATTACCCGCAAAGCCTATGGCGGCGCCTATTGCGTGATGGCGCCCAAACATTTGGGCGGCGACATTAATTACGCCTGGCCCTCCGCGCAAATCGCCGTCATGGGCGCAAAGGGCGCGGTTGAAATCCTGCACCGCAAAGACCTTGGCGATGCCGAGAAAACAGCGGAGCATGTGGCCGATTACGAAGAAAAATTCCTCTCGCCGTTTAGGGCTGCCGAGCGCGGCTTTATCGACGAAGTCATCAAGCCGCAAAGCACAAGACGCCGCGTCGC
>CALLBH010000212.1 GCA_938001945.1 uncultured Robiginitomaculum sp. | reverse complement strand
CGATCTGCGGCTTTAAAGCGAAAAGGTTCGGACGCTTCGACGTTAAATAACTTCCACGGCGTGCGCCCCAAAAGCTGCCAGCCGCCCGGACTGGGCAGGGCGTAAATTCCGGTTTGCTCGCCAGCAATCCCGACGCTGCCGGGCTTAACGCGCAGGCGCGGACTGTCATGGCGGGGCAAGGCCAGATGTTTCGGCAATCCCGACAAAAATGTAAAACCCGGCAAGAACCCTAAAAACGCGACATCATATGTTGGCGCGCTATGGGCTGTGATCAACGCCTTAGGTTTCAGGCCCAAGGCTTTCGCGGCGCCGCGCAAATCCGCGCCATTATAATAGACGGGGACCTCAATAATGGGGCCGGGCGGAAGAGAGATCGGGTTCGCCAGCGCGGTCGTGATGACCTCGCGCACTTGCGCTTCGGTCACGCTTTCGGGATTAAATTGCACGGTAATTGAGCGATAGGCGGGAATAACGTCAGAGAATAATTTTGTCTCTCGCAATTGCGCGACATACATGGGCAGCGCCGTACCGAGTTCGTTTTCGAAATCGATCAGCAAAGCATCATCGCCATAGGACATCAGGCGATAATTTATCATCGGACAGACGCGACTTTCACGCTGTTTTTATCGAGGAATGCTCTTACGGCCTTGGCTGTGTCCAGCGCGCCTGCGCTGTCGCCATGCAAACACAGAGATTGCGCCGATAAGGCAATATATTTGCCGTTATGGCTTTTGACGCGGCCCTCAAAAACGAGGCTTTTCATTTGCGACAGACGCGCGGTTTGATCGTCCAGAACCGCGCCGTCTTGGCTGCGCGGGACTAATGTTCCGTTCTCTAAATATGCGCGATCAATAAAGGCCTCGCCGATAAAGCGCAGGCCCATTTGCGCTGCGGCGTCTTGCATATTTCCGCCGGGAAACCCCATCACGGCAAGCTTTGGATCAATCGCTTTGACAATATCACAGATGAGATGAGCAAGCGCGGGCTGGCTGGCCGTGTCATTATA
Source organism: uncultured Robiginitomaculum sp. (assembly GCA_938001945.1). Lineage (GTDB taxonomy): Bacteria > Pseudomonadota > Alphaproteobacteria > Caulobacterales > Maricaulaceae > Robiginitomaculum. Next base: position 8,967 of record CALLBH010000212.1, on the reverse strand, counting down.
GAGCGCCCCATGAGGTTTGACATAGGTAATCGGGTGACCTGCATCACAGGCAATCTCGGACAATGTCACAATCTGCGACATCAGCGTCTCGGTTAAATCACGCGCCGAAATATCAATACCGAGCTGTTTCGAGACGCGGCCAAAATTAGCGCGATCCGGATAAGCGGGATGCGCGCCAATGGCGACGCCGCGCGCGCGCGCTAACGCGCACATCTCTGCCATGATTTCAGTATCGCCGGCATGCCCGCCGCAGGCCAGATTGGCGCTGCTGACATAGGACAAAATCTCGCGCTCCCACGCGCGGCCTTGCGGGCTTTCCGCTTCACCTAAATCAGCATTTAAATCGATCACTGTGCTCATGTGTTTACGCCTATCTTAGCGCACCGTTTGCGGCAAGCCTTGCGTACTTAATATGGGCGTGGTGTAACTTGCACCCTTAAGTGTGTGTGATAAACGAAGATGCACATAATCGTTGTGCGTTGACGATATGAGCGGTTGTTCAAGGAATAGATGATGAAACACAGTCTGAAATATCTAGCCTTCGGCGCGGCGTTCACTGCCGCCAGCCTGCTGATGACCGCCGCGCCCGTCATGGCCCAAGATAGCGGGCATCTTATTACGATGCAGCAGGCCGATATTCGCGCCTTTATTGATGATGTGTCTGTGGTGACCGGAAAGACATTTTTGGTCGACCCGCGCGTGCAGGGCAAAGTGACCATTAGCTCTGAGCAAAATCTAACAAAGGCCGAGGTTTTCGCGGTGTTCAAAGATGTGATGCGCTTGCATGGCTATGCGGTAACGCGCACGGCGACGGGCGAGTATCGCATCACGCTCTTGCAAGGCGCAGCCCAAGACGCGCCATTTGTGCAAAATAGCGGTTATAATGGCACGCTGGCGACAACGATTATTCGCCTCAATTATGTTGACGCGGCCGAGGCCGCCAAACTGATTAAGCCTGTCATGCACAGCCAAGGCGTTCTGACGGCTACGGCGGGCGGCAATATTATCGTGGTCACCGACTTTCCTGAAAACCTGCGTAAGGCGCGCGAAATTGTTGCTGCTATGGATACAGACGGCAAAGTCATGGAGACTGTCCAGCTTTCGCAAATTAGCGCGCTAGATGCTGAAGACGCGATTAATAAAATCGCCGGACCGCGCGGGTCATACCGCGCAATTGCGATCCCCGGAAATAATAGCCTGATCCTCGAGGGCACAGCGGCTGATATTGCCCGTCTTCGCCCCATTATCTCGCAAATGGATCGCGGCGGGATCACGCCGCGCGGCGCTGTAAGCGTCATTAGTCTGCGCTATGCTGACGGAGAACAGATTTCACTTATTTTGGAGAAACTCCTCCCCAGCTATCAAATCGAAGGCCAGCCGTCGCCGACAGTCGCTTTTGATGTTGAGAGTAATTCCATTATTATCAGCGCCTCTGGCGAAACCCAGCAAGCCTTAAGCGGCGTTATTCGTCGCCTCGATCAACGCCGCCCGCAGGTCTTGGTCGAAGCGATAATCGTTGAAGTGTCCGATACGGCAACCAAAGACCTAGGTCTGCAATTTGCGCTGGCGGGAGCCGATGGCAGCTCTGTTCCTTTCATTGGAACAAATTACTCGCGCCAAGCGCCAAACATCTTGTCTCTTACGGGCGCAGTCGCAAGTGCAGGCACAGACGGGGCGACCAATGCCAATATTCCGAGCGCAGCACTGAACTCTCTATTTGGATTAGAGGGCGGTCTTTTGGGCGGGGCAGGCATATCAGGAAATACATTATTCTCCGTCGTACTCAACGCCGTAGAGACGGATGATAATTCCAACGTGCTCTCGACGCCTTTTGTGACCACAATGGATAATGTTCCGGCAACATTTCTCGTCGGCCAAGAAATCCCGATTACGACAGGTGAGAGCCTTGGCGGCAATAATCTCAATCCGTTCCGCACATTTGAGCGCCAAGATGTTGGCATTAAACTCGAAGTGCTGCCGCAGATCAGTGAGGGCGATGTTGTGCGCCTGACGATAAGCCAAGAAGTCTCATCAATCTCCGGCGCGCTGACGGGCGTCTCGACAGATTTTGTTTTAAACAAACGCGAAATCGCGACAACTGTTTTGGCCAATGACGGCGAGGTCATTGTTCTGGGCGGCCTCATCCAAGATGATGAGCAGCTTGATATTGATAAGGTTCCGCTCCTCGGTGATGCCCCTGTGATTGGACGTCTGTTTCAGTCGCGCGGCAAGTCGCGTGTTAAAACGAACCTTATGGTTTTCCTTCGCCCGACCATTATTCGTAACGCCGAAGACGCCCGCCCGATTACCCAAGATCGTCTGCGTACTATCCGGCAGTATCAATCTGAAAACTCCCAAGATGGGACGGCAAAGCTCGATACGGCGATCAAACAATAATGGAGCCGCGCGCGCATAATGCTGCGGAGCCTTTGCCGCGCTTGACCTATAGTTTTGCGCGCCAGCACGGCGTGCTGCTGACAACGGGCGAAGAGGGATATGTCGCGGTGCACCGCATTGGCGCGGAAAATGAGGCCCTGCGTGAAGCCCGCCGTATTGCCCGCGCGCCCATTAAGCGCCGCGCGGTAGAGCCCGCTGAATTTGAGCGCGTATTATCTAATATTTACGCCCAAGGTGATTTATCAGAAACAGCGGCTAATGTTCTGGATGGCCCGCAGGATTTAACGGCGCTGGCCGATAATTTGCCGCAAACCTCTGACCTACTCGATAGTGATGATGACGCGCCGGTGATTAAACTCATCAACGGTATTCTCCAAGAAGCCATTCGCCAAAAGGCGTCTGATATTCACATTGAACCTTATCAGAACCGCGTCTCGACCCGCTTGCGCGTCGATGGGGCTTTGCGTGAAGTTTTGTCGCTCGCGCCGCAATTATCGGGCTCATTGGTCAGCCGCGTCAAAGTCATGGCGCGCCTCGACATCGCCAAAAAACGTGTCCCCCAAGATGGGCGGTTTTCGCTTAATCTAGGAGAGCGCGCCGTCGATATTCGCGTCTCGACGCTACCCAGCCAATATGGTGAGCGCGTCGTAATGCGCCTCTTAGAGAAAACAGCGCAGCTTTTGGACCTTTCCCAAATTGGCCTCGGCGAAGATGACTTGGCGCTGATGCGCCGCGCTATTGCGCGCCCCAATGGCATCGTCCTTGTAACGGGGCCAACGGGGTCGGGAAAAACCACGACGCTTTACGGCGCGGTCAGCGAGCTTAATGATGGTTCGCGCAATATCTTGACCATTGAAGACCCCGTTGAATATGCGCTGGACGGCATTGGCCAAACCCAAGTGAATGCCAAAATCGGTATGAGCTTTGCGGCGGGCCTTCGCGCCATATTGCGCCAAGATCCTGATGTGGTGATGGTCGGCGAAATCCGCGACCCCGAAACGGCGGAGATCGCCGTGCAAGCCGCCCTGACGGGGCATTTGGTTTTATCGACTGTCCATACCAATAGCGCCGCGGCGGCGATTGCCCGCCTGCGTGATATGGGCATTGAAAGTTTCCTTTTGGCCTCAACGGCCACAGCAATCGCCGCACAGCGCCTCGTGCGTAAATTATGCGATGACTGCAAAGAGGCCTATATTCCTAATGCCCGCGAGCTATCCGACCTTGGATTATCGTCAAAGTCCAAGCCGACATTTTACGCGCCCAAAGGGTGCACGGCGTGCCGCCAAACAGGCTATGATGGGCGTCTTGGGATTTTCGAAATTATTAGCGTCGATGATGACATTAAACGCCTTATCCATGACCAAGGCCGTGAGAGTGATATTTCGGCCGCCGCCTTTAAAGACCGCCCGACCTTACTGCAAAGCGGGGCTAATCATGTGACGGGCGGGCGGACAAGCGCGGCTGAGGTGCTTCGGGTATGCCGCGCCAGCGAAGCTTCGGAGGTGCTGAGTGGAGACCTTTGATTACGCCGCCGTCAACGGGGCAGGGCGTAAAACCTCTGGCTCAATCAGCGCCGCGAGCGCGCGGGCTGCGCGTGATTTACTGCGCGCGCAAAAGCTAACGCCAATATCCATTGCGCCCGCGAAATCCAAAGGCGCAGAGAAAACGGCCAAAGGCGGGCAGAAGGTCAAGTTCAAACATCTGACGCAATCGACGCGCCAAATTGCAATCCTGATTGATGCCGATACGCCTGTCGAAGAATCGCTAAAGGTCGTTGCGCAGCAATTTGACGGCCATAATATGCGGCCCATTCTAATGGGCGTGCGCAGCCGCGTTATGGAAGGCGCGCGCCTCTCCGAAGCGCTTGCCAGGTACCCCAAAGCCTTCCCTGAGCTTTACTGCAATATGGTTGCCTCAGGCGAAATGTCGGGGCAGCTTCCCGCGGTGCTCAACCGCCTCGCTGAGGATTATGAAGCGGCTCAAGCTATTCGCCGCAAAGTTCTGGGCGCTACGATATATCCCATCATCCTGTCTTTCGTCGCGTTGATTGTCACAACAATTTTGATGGTTGTTGTTGTGCCCAAAGTGGTCGAGCAATTTGATACGCTGGGCCAAGATTTGCCGCCGCTCACCGTGGCCGTGATTGCTTTATCGGGGTGGCTGACCAAATATGGTATTTATCTTGCTCTGGCTGTTGGAGCCGCAGTGGCCGTCTTTATTTTTGCGCTACGGCGTCCTGCCTTTCGGCTTTCGGTGGATAAATTTATTCTGCGTATTCCGCTGCTGGGCAATATGGCGCGCAGCCTGAATGCGGCGCGTTTTGCGCGCACCTCCGCCAGCCTTATGTTCTCAGGCACGCCCAGCGTGGCGAGCTTGCAAGCGGCCAGTCATACACTGCGAAATTCTCTGATGCGCGGAAAAACGACCGCTGCGATTGAGCGCATTCGCGAAGGTCAAAGCATTTCGCGCGCCTTGCGCAATGCGGATGTTTTCCCGCCGCTTGTCGTGCAAATGGTGGCGGGCGGCGAGACGGGCGGCGACGTGGCAGGTATGTTTTTAAAATCTGCAGATTATTTAGAGGGCGAGCTGGACAGCGTCATCAATGTCTTTCTTGCGCTGCTCGAACCGCTTATTATTATTTTTCTGGCGATTGTTGTGCTGTTGATTATCGGCGCAATCTTTTTGCCCATTTTGCAGCTTAATTCCGCTGTGCTTTAACGAGGGAACCATGACCGAAAACGTAAAAATTGACGACACTGAGCAGGACAATGAAGCAGGCTTCACGCTTGTCGAAGTCATGGCTGTTATGGCGATTATCGCGATTGGCGTAACGATTGTGGTCGTCAACGTCCTCCCCAATATCGGCACGGCCAAAGCCCAAAAAGCGGCCGTGGATATTAGCGTGCTGTCCGGCGCGCTAGAGCAATATCATTTAGACCTCGGCGGCTATCCTGATGAGCGCGACGGGCTTCAAGCCTTGCGCACCGCGCCTTCGGGTCTGCGTAACGCAGAGCTTTATCGCCAAGGTGGTTATGTGAAAAAACTCCCGACGGATCCATGGGGTTATGAATATTACTACCGCTATCCCGGTGAATATGGCGCGTTTGATATATTTAGCTACGGCGCCGACGGCGAAGAAGGCGGCGAAGGACTGGACGCGGATGTCACCAGCTGGAGCGAGTAAAAACCAAAATTCGGCGGGGTTTACACTCGTCGAAGTTCTGACGGTTTTATTTATTCTTGCGCTCGTTACGGGCGCAGTCGTGATGACCTTGCCCTCAAAGCCGCCCGCTGCGCTAACGCAGGCTCGCGCGCTAACAACGGATTTAAATGTCGCCGCTGATGACGCGCTCCTTGCGGGGCGCCCCGCCGCTCTATCACTAACCCCTGAAGGGTATCAAATTTATAGCTATAGCGAATTTGACTGGCAGCAGCAAAAATCTGTGCCATGGGCAGACGGAACGTCGCCGCAATTGCGCCGCGACGGCGAACGTGTGGCCTTGCCGGATACGCCTACGCCGCTCATTATTTTTGAACCGATTGGGCAATCCGAAACATTTGAAATTACGCTTCAAACGACCCGCGCTGATTATGTGCTGCGCAATGCCGGCAATGGCCAGACATTATTCGAGCTGGATCAGTAATGGGCCGGGCGCGCAAAGATCATGGATTTACGTTGACCGAAGTGCTCGCCGCTTTGGTGATTTTCAGTTTTGGAATTTTGGGGCTAACCCAAGCGGGTACGGAGTCGGCAGCGGGGGCGGCGCGATTGAAATCGAAATCTCTGGCCGCGATTGTCGCCGATAACGAAATTGCCAAACTCGATTTAATTACAATCAGCGCCGGCAAGCGAGAAGGTCAACAAAGCCAAATGGGCCGCGACTTTGAATTTGTCATTGAGACAGAAAACACAGACGTCAGCGGGTTTTTCAAAGTCATCGTGACCGTGCGCGAAGAGAATCAAACGCAAGCCCTTATTCAGCGCACCGCCTTTCGCAAGGCGACGCCATCATGAGGCGCGCGAGAAACACTGCCGGCGAAGCAGGCTTTACGCTTGTCGAAATTCTGGTGGCGTTATTTATTTTCTCCCTGATTAGCGTCGGCTCTCTTTCGGCCATGTCGACGAGCCTTCAAGGCAAAGCCCAGATTGAAAAACAGACTGATAAAATGCGCCAGCTTGATCTCGCGCGCGCCATCATGGTGAGCGATATGAGCGCGCTAGAGCGCCGCGCCATGCGCGATGAGCTTGGCGGATTTGAGACATATATTTTCGAAGGTGGCTCGGATGTGTTGCTGCGCTTTACCCGCAGCGGCCGCGACAACCCCGGCGGACTTGCGCCGCGCGGAGATATACAGCGCGTGGAATATATTTTTGAGAGCGGACAGCTTATTCGCCGCGCGCGGCTTAAGGCTAACCCTGCGCAAAATACAGGATATAATACGCGCATATTGCTGGACGGTTTGACGTCGGCGGAATTGCGCTTTGACTCGCCAGCGGGGATAACAACCCAAGTTCTTATCCCGCGCGGTAATGCGGCAGAATTGCCGCCTGTCACGACACTTATTTTGACATTTGAAAATGGCGATACCCTGACCCAGAATTTTCGGACGGTGTTTTAATGGCCGCGCAAAATTCAGAACGCGGCGCAGTCTTGCTGACGACCATCCTTGTGATGGCGGTCATGGCGACGCTGGCTGTCGCGATATTTGATGATCTGCGCTACGCTGTACGCCGCGCCAATAATATCCAGACGGCGGCGCAGATGGAACTTTATGCCGACGGGGCAGAAGATTTTGCCGTGCAATATCTGTCCACTGCGATGCTGAGCGTTTCGCCCGCGCAAATGAACGGGCAGCTGGCCGCGCCAGAACCGATTGTCTTTCCGATTGAAAATGGCGTGATGACATTATCCGTGCGCGACGGAACACAGTGCCTGTCGCTATCACAGCTAAATGTGGGAAATGGTCGCCGAAATTTCCGCCAGCTCCTAGAGGTGCTCGGCGTTGCGCCTGCTCAGGCCACGCAGCTGGTCAGCGCCGCTTCCGATTGGCAAGACGCCGACACTGCGCCGCTGCCGGGCGGGGCAGAGGACGGGCATTATCTCTCGCTTGATCCGCCCTACCGCAGCGCGAATACGCCGATCAGCGCGGTGATGGAACTGCGCGCCATTCGCGGCTTTGACGCTGAAACAGTTCTGGCGCTTCGCCCCTATATTTGCGCGCGGCCTAATCCGGCAAAATCAACGTTGAATGTGAACACGCTTTCGCCCGCGCAGGCTCCATTATTGGCCGCATATCTGGGCGGAGCAGATTGGTTATCTGCGGCGCAGGATTTGATTTTAAACCGCCCGGCGGGCGGCTATGCTGATCTAAATGTCTTGCGAGAGCAGCCCGCTTTGCAGGGCCAAGATTTGCGCGATGCCGATATTGACGCTTTAATCTTTGCGCCAAATTACATATGGGTCGAAGCACAGATCCGCCAAGGAGACTATATGCGCCTGCGCAGTTTCGAATTTGATATTAGCCGCGGCGCCCCCGAGCGCATTGCGCGCCGCCGCGGGGCCGAAGGGCTTCGTCCGATTGCGGTGGTCGAACCGCAGGATCAACCATGAGCGGATATCTCTTTATCTCTGAACGCGCCGAGGATAGTTGGCTATGGCTTGCGCAGGGTGCAAGCGAAAGTGAGTTGATTGAAGGCGCGCAGAAACCCGTATTTGGCGCGGCGCTGGCGTCACCTCCGGTCGTGGTTTTCCCGGGTCAGCTTGCGGCGACAATGCGCCAAGAGCTGCCAAAATTGCGCCAATCTGAACTACGTGATGCGGCGCGCTTTGCCGCCGAAGATAATTTGGGCACAACAGCGGCGCAGATCCATATTGCGCTGCCTGCGCGCGAAGGCGGCTTAACGCTCGCCTGTGACCGCGCGGCATTATCGGAGCATATAGACGCGTTAGCGCGGGCGGGAATTACGCCCGCTGCGATCTATGCTGATTTTGATTTACTGCCCGAAGGGACGGCTCCATTGCGGTTTTTTGAGCAAATCATCGCCGCCGCGCCTGTGGCCCTTACCGATGATGCGGGCTGGGACGCTGATATGACCGCGCGGGCCGGTCTTGTGGATGCCGCGCAATTGGCGGCGCTGTTTGATACATCCAAGGCGACGAATTTACTCCAAGATGAATTTGCAGTGCGCCGCGCATTATTTGGCGGTAGCGCAGGCGGTTTTGCGCCGTGGCGCGCCGCGGCCGCCGCGCTTGCTTTTGCGGGCATCGCTGCGCTGCTGCTGGATGCGTCGAAACTGCGCGCCGCGGCCGCGCAAACACAAATGCTAAAAGCGGAGATGGCCAAGATGTATACGGATGTAACGGGACAGCCCGCGCGCGGCAATCCTGCGCGCGACCTTAGAAAGCGCCTTGAAGGCGGCGCGCAAGTTTCGCTGGGCTATTCCCAACTCGCCAATATGGCGCTGGCATCGGCGCAATCTATTGAGGGCGTAAGCGTCGAGACCATGCGTTATGATGGGCAAAATGCGCGCCTCATTTTAACGCTTAACTATCCGGCCTTTGAAACAGC
>CALLBH010000211.1 GCA_938001945.1 uncultured Robiginitomaculum sp. | reverse complement strand
AAATTATTTGAAGAAAAAGCACAATTTGGCTTAAGATTTCAGTAACTATATTTGAAGTTTCAAGGTTACCTTTGAAGCTTCAAGGAGGCCTTTGAAACCACAAATACCTTATCTGATCGGCGTAATAATGCAGGGCGATGGGCAACAATGATTCGTGTCATTGGCAATTGCGCGATAACGTCTCCGATCTGGGCCTCGGTTGAGACATCCAGATTGGCTGTGCCTTCATCCAAAATCATAATGCGCGGCGTGTGATACAGGGCTCTGGCGAGTAAGACGCGCTGTTTTTGTCCGCCGGACAAAATGGATCCCATATCTCCGACCATGGATAAATAGCCCATGGGCATTGCCGCGATTTCGTCGCCAATCTGCGCGGCCTTTGCCGCGGCTGTGACACGGGCCATATCCACGTGCGGATCAAAGAAGCTGATATTGTCAGCAAGTGTTCCGCTAAGCAATTTGTCGTCCTGCATGACGACGCCAAGCTGCCTGCGCCAGTTCTGCAATCCGAAATCGGCGAGGGGCGTGCCGTCAATTCGAATTTCCCCCTCGGTTGGCGCGTAAAGACCCAGAATAAGTTTCATCAGGGTTGTTTTGCCGCTGCCCGATTTCCCCGTAAAGGCGACCATCTCCCCCGCGTTAAGGGTCACATTTATATGGCGCAGAACCCATGGATCGGTATCTGCGTAGCGAAAACTAATATTGCGTAGCTCAATTTTACCCGTGACTGGGGTGGGTGCTATCGCGCCGCGGTTTACATCGCGCTCTGTTTTGGCGTAAATAATATCTGAGAGACGATCTAAGTGCAGTCCCAAAAGACGAAATTGAATACCTTTGGTGAGCAATGTCGTCATGCTTTGGGTAAAGAGCTGCCGAAACATCATAAAGGCAAAGAGCATACCGAGCGTAAAGCCCCCATCGCCTGTCATAATCAGCTTCGCGCCGAAATAGATGATGGCCACAACTTGTAGCCCGACAATCAATGTTTCGGCAAATTTCTGCCAAATCGTCCACTGGCCATATTTAATATTAGCGTTGATGAAATCTGCATAGAGATTGCGCCACGCCGCCTCGCGTGCGGCCTCGCGTCCAAAGAGCTTTATGGTGGTTGAGGCGCGAATGGACTCTATCACATGGGTGTTCTCTCTTGCGCGCGTAATGATTGCGTCTTCTTGGGTGCGCCGCATGTGGGGGTATATCAAGAGCGTGGATACGGTAAGCGCTACAGTACTGAGTATGACGATAAGGGTGAGCAGCGGCGAGAAGGTTAGCATCACGGCCAAAGTCACCGCCGCCATTGTCCCGTCAATAACAATCGCCACCGCGTCTTTGGTGAGCGCCGTTTGGATCGGCTGTGTTGAGCCCATGCGCGAGATAATATCGCCGACATGACGCTTTTCGAAATAGCTCGCGGGAAGCCGAATAAGATGGCGAAAGACATTGCCGACCATTTGAAAGCTAAGCTGGTTCCCGTAAATCAAGATCGCCCAGCTGCGCGCCGCTTCGCTGATTGCGCGCAATGCGGCAATGCCGCCAAAGCCAATCGCTAGCGCCATGAGCAAGTTCAAATCCCCTTTGGGGAGCGCTCCGTCGATGACGAATTGCAAAAAGAATGGCATGGCCAAGACCATAATTTGCAAGATGATAGAGAGGATGAGTGTTTGCAGAACAGCGCGTTTAAGCCCGATGAGCTTGGTCCATAATTGCGAAATCCGCGTGCCCATGCGCGCCGCGGCGGGTACAAAATCTATGGCAGGGCTGATTTCTAAGGCGACGCCCGTAAAGTGGTTTGAAAATTCATTGAGGCTCATGACGACAAGGCCTCGCCCCGGGTCATGAATATGAGCTTTGCCGCGCGTGATTTTTTTTAGCACGACGAAATGGTTCAAGTCCCAGTGCAAAATGGCCGGCAGTTGAAGCTCTGAGAGGTGCTCCATATCGAGCCGTAGGGCGCGCGTGCTGAGCTTTAAGTCGCCTGCCATTTGCATGATAGATTGCAGCGTGGCGCCTTTCAGGCTGACACTCATGCGCTGCCTTAATGCGTTTAAATCAAAATTATGACCGTGATAATTGGCAATCATGGTGAGGCACGCCAAGCCGCATTCCGTGGCTTCGGTCTGATGTATCACAGGCAGGCGTCCCACTAACGTACCTGTTCCAGCATCCAGCTAAATATGGGTTGCCCTTCGACCTTGATCATAAACCCAAAAATCATCGCGCCAACAATAATGATGCACAGTAATGCGGTGATCACCCAAGACGGCATAGAGCCGCGCAATATAATATCGCCATATAAATTCCGCGCGCGATGCGCCGTGACTTCGGGTCTATAGAGCGGCGTCTTTGGAGGTGGGGGGGCGTCGCTCATTTTATCTGCGCATCATCGCGCCCAGAATGCCGCGCAGGATTTTGCGACCTTCACGGCGCATAAAGAGTTTCCCCTCATATTTAATCTGCTCCATAATGACATTGTCTTTTTTACGTCGAGAGCGTTTTTTGCGAGAGGGTGATTTGTCGTCGTCTTTGTCTTTCGCCTTTTTCTTTTTCTCTGCTGTGTCGGCTTTCTCTTCGGCTTCACGCGCATCTTCGGCGGCCTCGGCAGCGGCGTCTTCTTTGGCGGCGAGCTCCTCATAAGCTGACGTGCGGTCAATGGGCGTGTCATAAATGCCGCTGACAGGGCTCTGTTTAATTATGGCCTTGCGCTCGGCTTTCGTTGCAGGACCAAGGCGTGAAGCCGGCGGGCGAATAAGCGTGCGGCCAACAATGCCGGGCACGCCTTTCTCATCGAGCATAGAGACCAATGATTCGCCTACGCCTAAATCCGTAATGACTTCTTCGGTATCTAGATTAGGGTTTTCGCGAAATGAACTGGCGGCGGCGCGAATGGCTTTTTGCTCTTTGGGTGTATAGGCGCGCAAGGCGTGTTGGATACGATTGCCAAGCTGCCCCAGAACACTATCGGGAATATCAGCAGGATTTTGAGTGACGAAATAAATACCAACCCCTTTGGATCGGATAAGGCGCGCGACCTGCTCGATTTTATCAGTTAAAGCTTTGGGGGCATCATCAAAGAGCAAATGCGCTTCGTCGAAAAAGAAGACCATTTTAGGCTTATCAGGATTGCCCACTTCCGGCAGTTCTTCGAACAGCTCTGATAAAAGCCACAGTAAAAATGTTGAATAGAGCTGGGGTGAATTAATCAATTTATCGGCGGCAAGAACACTGACCATGCCGCGTCCCTTCATATGCGCCCCATCCAGATCGTCGAGGGACAATGTGTTTTCATCACCGTCGGAATCAGGTTTGCCTTGATGAGTGCGCATAAGATCAGACAGTTTTAAAGCCGGCTCTCCAAAAAATGCCTCAGCGCCTTCACGCTCCAGCCTCAGCAGGCTACGATGTATCGCGGCAACGGATTGCGTGGTGACATTGCCGTATTTGCGCCCAATCTCATCTTTGTGGTCCGAGAGATGATTCAGAAGTGCGCGTAAATCTTTTAAATCCAGCAGCAACATATTCTCGTCATCAGCAAACTCAAAAGCGATCGTCATGATCCCTTCTTGCGTCTCCGTTAAATTCATCAATCGGGACAGAAGCGTCGGTCCCATTTCCGAAATTGTTGTTCGGACGGGGTGCCCTTGCTTGGAATACATATCCCAGAAAATGACGGGCATTGCGCTATAGTCATAATCCTTAAGCCCGATTTTATCGGCGCGCGAAACAAGCTTATCGTGTAATTTGTGCTGCGTGCTGCCGGGTTGTGACAAGCCGGATAAGTCACCTTTCACATCCGCGCAAAAAACAGGAACGCCCGCTTTAGAAAATCCTTCGGTTAGGATTTGCAGCGTGACAGTTTTGCCCGTCCCTGTTGCGCCCGCAATCAAGCCATGGCGATTGGCTTTGTTGAGCAATAGCTCTTGTACTTTGCCATCCGTATCTTTGCCCACGAAAATTGTATTGCTCATCGTGTCTATGTCCCGTTACTTCTATTGCGATGAATGTATTATCAAAGATGACCGCAAAGGGAAGCGGGTTATGCCTTTCGCTAGCGGCAAATCACGCTATGCTGTAATTCTACTGACGAGGATAATATGACAGATAAGACCAGCCGCGCCTGTTTAATGTTCCTAACATTTTTGGGGGCACTTGCATTACTCAAAGTTGGGCAAGATGTGTTTACGCCCTTTGCACTGGCGATCTTCATATGGCTCATCATTGATGCCTTTGCGCGCTGGATTGATCGATTGCATGACAAGTTACCCTATTGGCTCGCGCTGATCATCGCGGTCTCAACTGTTGTGGCCGGTTTGATTGGGATTGTTTTCATTATCGCGGATACAGCCACCAGCGTCGTAGACCAAGCGCCAGCCTATCAAGAACGGCTTGATGAAATATTCCACTGGGTTGGGGGCATCATTGGGCAGCCTGATCTTTCCATTAGCAGTTTTGCAGAACGCATAAATTTAGGCGAGAAAATTCAAAGCGGTCTCGCGGGACTAGCAAATTCCATTCAAGGGGTGCTGTCTAATTTTATGCTGATTGCAATTTATGTGGCCTTTTTGTTTGCCGCGCAAAATAGCTTCCCCAAGAAAATGGATGATTTATTTCCGGATACGGTGGCGCGCGCGCAAGCGGGTAAAGTCGGCATTCGCATACGCCATTCCATAGAGAAATATTTGGGCGTTCAGACCGTGATTAGTTTGATGCAAACCGTCGTGTCCTACGGCTTTATGGCTGCGGTCGGTTTAGAAAATGCGCTGTTCTGGGCGCTCGTTATTTTCATCCTTAATTACATTCCGATTGTCGGCGGCTTTGCGGCTGTTATTTTGCCGGTCGTCTTTGGTCTTGTGCAATTCGATACGTTAACCCCGATCATGATTTTAGCCGGCGGCATGCTGGTCGCGCAATTTGTGATTGGAAATACGATACAGCCGAAAATGATGGGCGACTCGATGAATTTATCCGCGCTTGTTGTTGTGCTCTCGCTGACATTGTGGGGGGCGATATGGGGCGGCGTTGGCGCATTCCTTTCCGCGCCATTGACTGTAATCATTATGATTATACTCGCGCAGTTCCCGGCTACGCGCTGGATCGCGATTATGCTCTCTGCCGACGGACAGCCGGATTTAGACCCAGAAGAAAAAGCCGCGAAAAACGCCACGCCGAGCATGTAGATAAATTGTGGACTGGACTGTCTATATTTTGCGCTGCGCTGACGGTACGCTATATTGCGGCGTGACCAATAATATAGAGCGGCGCCTGAGCCAGCATAATACAGGCAAAGGCGCGAAATATACGATGCGGCGGGCCCCGGTCACGTTAGTCTATAACGAAGAGGCTCCAGATCGCAGCGCGGCGCAAAAGCGCGAGGCGGCCATTAAAAAATTGTCGCGCGCGCAGAAACTAAATTTAATTCAGCAAGCGGTCTAAAGAATATCGGCCCATAGCGCGTCGAGCTGCGCGTCTATAAATTCACTGGCATCGGCATATTCGATAATCTCTTCTGTCTCCACGAGCAGATCAATTTCTTCATCTGTGAAATCATCTATGCCCATTTGCCCGGCCGCGAATATACCCGCAATTCCAGCAAATAGAATGACGGCTGCGATGCGGTAATATGCAGGCCGCGGCTTTACCGCGCCTTGGCTGGCCACAAGGTTTTGCGTTGTTGCCTCTTTTAAAATTCTGGCTTTGAGCAAATCAGACGGTGCAGGGGGGCTTTGCGTATTTAGGAGCGTATCAATTTGGCGACTTTGCGCCAGGATATTCGCCGCGCTGTCATGCGTTTTCGCAAATTGGCGCGCAGCTTCCCGCTCAGCCGCAGGCCAGCGGGAACTATCCGCGCCATAAGCTTGCACGATTTCAACAAACCTTAATGCATTCATTTTTTCATGTGTCATTGTCCCAACCCCTCCATTAAGCTCTCTTTTTGCGGTAGTAAAATATCCCGCAAAGCCCGTCTTGCTCGGGCGAGAAGCGACTCATATGCCGCTTCGCTAATCTCTAATATACTTGCGCCTTCGCTTTGGCTTACGTGGTCAAAATGACTTAATGTAAGCGCGGCGCGTTGCCGGTCTGGTAGTTCGGCTAACGCGGTGCTGACCGCAGCTTCGGTTTCGCCCGTTGCCATTGCGCGCTCGGCTGATGCGGCGTTATCGGCTTGCTCCGGCAGCGTATCGCTAAGCACCTCGCGGCGCTTGCGCAATTTATCCAAACATTGATTGGTCGCGACGCGGCGCATCCATGTGATAAATTTGGCATTCCCAAATTCCCAATCCTTGGCTTTAAGCCATGCTTTGAGAAAGACTTCTTGGGCGATATCTTCGGCGGCCATTTGATCCCCCAGCATATGATAGGCGAGCGCCGTAATGCGCGATAAATGGGTGTCCATTAGGCCGGACAGGCCGCGGGGGTCGCCCGCGGCCATAGCCAAGACGAAACCTTTATCAGGATCCATCTTTGTGTCGTGATCAATCATTAGCGGGAGACTATCGCTGACCGCGACGACCTTTACGTTTTCCTTTGCGGCCTTTATGTCCGCGCAGATTCATTTCTTCGGCCGCAAGAACGCCGTCGCCATTTTTATCGGCGCGGGAAAATTTTGCGGCGACTGTCGCAGCATATTCATCGCGGCTGATAAATCCGTCGCCATTGGCATCAGGTTTGACACGCTCCGCGCGTTCACCACGCTCGCCTTTGCGGGCTTTACGGTCCGCTTTACGCTCACCGCGTTTCGCTTTCATTTCAGCGCGGGCTGCTGTGCGCTCCGCATCGCTGATGGTGCCGTCACCGTCGGTGTCTACGCGCTCTAGGAACCGGGCCTTGCGCTCGTCTCTGCGTGCAGATCGCTCTGCGCCGCGCGCTGCAACTTCGTCGCGGCTAATGACGCCGTCACCATTCACATCGCTGCGGTCAAAGCGGCGCGTTTCACGTTCGGCTTTGCGTGCTTCGCGGGCAGCCTTGCGTTCGCCTTCATCGATAAAACCATCGGCATTGGCGTCGGTTTTCGTAAAACGCTCCATGGCAGGGGCCATAAATTCACTTTGGCTGATAAAGCCGTCGGCATTTGTGTCGACTTTGGCCATGCGCTCCTGACGAACTTGACTTAGCAAATCATCAATAGATGTAATTTGCGCACTGGCTGTATTTGCGCCAAGAAGAGCTGTGCTTAGTAGGGCGGTTGTTAGGAATAATTTTTTCATTTTAAGCTCCGTTAGGGGTTGTCTCATAACCCTAAACGGCGCAGCGGTGAAATTCCGTCGCGAAAACTGCAGAAAAATTTTAAGTTATGCGCGCAATCTCGCCTCATCGGCTTGATTTAAGCCTGATAATATATGCGCAGCGACCCCATCGGCCATGCCTATATGTGAAATGATGGCGCTGAGCGGCAAAGGCGCCCCAAGAAATTCGCGTATGGTTTCGCGCAGCATATCATAAGCTTCCATGGCGTCTGTCTTTGGGCCGCACGCAATGAGCATCGGGTCAAGAGCTGCGCATCTGGCGCGCATTGCGTCCAGCATCCAATAGGCGCGCATGAATTTGTCCCCGCGGCTGTCAAAATGAAGAACATTTACGTCTGCGGCGACGGCGAGACGCACATGAGCCGGCGTGCAGCCAGAGGGCGCGGCGATGATAACATTGTCATAGGAGAGTGAAAGCGCGGCCAATATGCCGAGCATGTCGTCTAATTTGGCATTTCCGGCATTGATGGTGATGACGCCAGTTTGCGCGCAAATGGTTTTTGTGTCGCCAATTTGCGCTTCGCCCATAAGCACATCAGATAATGTCGAAGTTTCGGAGGCCGCTAAGTCGGCGCAGTTCACAAATAATGCGCTTTCCCCATTTTTGCGCGCGGCGCGCGCGAGCGTTAGCGCACTATTTGCGACAGGCAGATCTGGATTTGCCGCAAGCACGCATATTAACCTCGCGCGAGTCTCGCGCTGTAACCTATTTGGCATATCACCCATCCTATTCACCATTGCGCCAAGAGACGCTGCCTGATTTTTCAGGTCTGAGACGGGGTTAGCATGGCACAGTTAAGGGGCGCTAAAAGTTTAGGCTTAATCAAAAGTTTAAATGAAAAAGACTGCCCGGCGGGGGCCGAGCAGTCTTTGAAAATCCACATTAATGTCTAAATTGATCTAACGGTATTGTTGTGTCCGGGTTGTACGAAGTCCGGCAATGCCGTGCGATTCGATACTCCGCTGCCATGTGAGGAATTCCTCAGCCGATAAACCGTAACGCTCACATGCGCCTTCGAGCGTCAATAGCCCGCCGCGCACTGCGGCAACAACTTCTGCTTTGCGACGGATAACCCAGCGCACAGTCGTTGGTTTCGGTAAATCTGCCATAGTCAGAGGGGTTCCCTCCGGACCAATCACCATGTGTTCTCTTTTGAGTTTGCGATCCATTTTATTCGCGCCCTTTATTGTTTTTGTTTGAACACAAGGGTTATAAGGGGTTCGGTCTTAAAAAGGTCTGAATCAAATCAAATTAGTTCCCAAAAAAGTGAATAATTTCAGATGTTTACGATGGTTAACGCGGTAACTAAGGTAAACAAATTATGACTCGGCAAACTAAGCCTATGATTCTATTACGAATCTTTCATGCTTGCGCTGTCCCGTATTGAAACAGCTCGCTGCCCGCTAGGATAGACATTAACGCTTTGCATCCCTATTTAGCCCTCATGAGTCAGAACACTGCCACAAATGCGTCAATAAATTCTCTGGGATTTAATAAACCCGTAAATGAAACGCGCGTGGTCGTTGCCATGAGCGGCGGCGTGGACAGCTCTGTGTGCGCGGCTTTATTAAAACGCGAAGGCTATGACGTCATTGGCGTGACCTTGCAGCTCTATGATCACGGCGCCGCAATTAAGAGCGCAAAATCCTGCTGCGCCGGACAAGACATATATGATGCGCGCCGCGTCGCGGAGATGATGGATTTCCCCCATTATGTGTTAGATTATGAAAGTAATTTCAAAGAACAGGTCATTGAGGATTTCGCTGATAGCTATCTCAAAGGCGCAACCCCTATTCCATGCGTGCGCTGTAATCAGACTGTAAAGTTCAAGGATCTGCTGCAAACTGCGCGTGATCTTGGCGCTGACTGTATGGCGACGGGTCATTATATTAAACGCGTCATGGGAGATGATGGGGCTGAGCTCCACCGCGCCTATGATCATGGCAAAGACCAAAGTTATTTCCTGTTCGCGACAACGCGCGAGCAGCTGGACTTTTTACGCTTTCCGCTTGGCGCAATGGATAAATCTGAAACGCGCAGGCTTGCCACGGAAATGGGCCTGAACGTTGCGGCAAAACCCGACAGTCAGGATATCTGTTTTGTCCCAACTGGAAAATATACTGATGTGATTGAAAAAATCCGTCCTAATGCGGCTGTGCCTGGCGATATCATTCATATGGACGGCCGCGTGCTTGGGCAGCATCGCGGCATTATGTATTACACAATCGGGCAGCGCCGCGGCCTGGGCATTCCAGATGGCAGTGGCAGCGACCCATTATATGTGGTCAGTATTGACGCGGACACAAATGCCGTGGTGGTCGGCCCCCACGACGCTTTACTGCGCGAGCGTATATATATCGAAGATGTCAATTGGATTGGCGCGGGCGAGATTGGCCCGGCTCTGGACGGTTTGCCGATACGGGTAAAAAATCGCTCAACGCGTCCGCCCGTATCTGCCACGCTTCGTTTTCTTGAGGGCAAAATTGCCGTTGATCTTGCTGACCCCGAAGCGGGCATATCGCCGGGGCAAGCCTGTGTGTTCTATGAAGACCGCGGCGACGCCCAACGCACGCTGGGTGGCGGCTGGATTACGGCGACAGCCTAGGGTTTACCTAAAAGATTTGAATTTGGCGTTGATAACAAGAGCGTAAATAGGCGCAAAACCGAACATCGTAATTAACATCAATAGCATGAAATTATCCATGTCATTATTTGTGACTGTCCAAAAAAGCCCGACCAAAAGCGCAAGCCCTACAAGTTGAAGTGATTTCATCATGTGACGCCTCTTGGGTTGTCGGTTTATGATGACCTATCTGAAAGGCGTAAATTTAGGGTTAGGCTTTACACAGCTGTATTGTAATGAGTCTGAGACTGGTCATTGTTCTATGTGCTCGCTAAGCTACGTCTCCATATTAATAGGAGACCACCATGGCCGTAATGAAAACAATCGAAGTGATGAGCGAAAGCAGCAAATCATTTGAAGATGCAATCCAAGCCGCTGTTACGCGTACAGCGAAAACAGTTAAGAACATCAAATCTGCAAATGTCAAAAATATGAAGACATCGATCAAAGATAACAAGATCGCAAAGTTTCGCGTGAATGTAAAAATTACATTTGAGGTTGGCGAATAAGTCATCCTTACCTAAGTTAGAAGCGCCCGCATTGCCGGGCGCTTTTTTGTATGAGAGGCTATCATGGACGCAATGTTTGAATTTCTAATGTCTGTATTTGGCGCTAGGCCAATCTTGTCCGGCATTGTCGGCGTCGCGATTTTAGTTTGGCTCTATTTTGACATTAAGCGCCGAAAAGAATGGCACGCCGGGCGAAAAGACCGTATGCGGCTTCTCAAAGAAGAAGCCTTAGAAAAAATCCAAGCTGAAAAAACCGCAGCACAAGATTCAAAATAATAAAGAGATATCACATGACAAATTCTGCAATTGATCCCGTCGTCATCGTTGGCCTTGCCCGTACGCCTATGGGCGCGTTTCAGGGCGCATTTTCATCTGTTACCGCGCCCGAGCTTGGCGCTGCCGCAATTAAAGCCGCACTCGAAGAATCCGGCGTCGACGCAGACAAAGTCGAGCAGACATTGATGGGATGCGTTTTGCCTGCGGGCCAAGGCCAAGCGCCAGCGCGTCAAGCGGCCATCAAAGCAGGCCTATCCATGAACTGCGAAGCGGTGACAATTAATAAGATGTGCGGCAGCGGCATGCAGGCCGCGATTCAGGCCCATGACGCGATTAAAGCGGGCAGCGCAAATGTGATTGTCGCAGGCGGTATGGAGAGCATGACCAATGCGCCCTATGTGATGCCAAAGGCCCGCGCAGGCATGCGTATGGGTAATCAACAGATCATCGACTCGATGATGCATGATGGCTTAACTGACGCGTATAAAGGCGGAGCGATGGGCGTCTTTGCTGATATGATCGCCGGTGAGTATCAATTCACGCGTGAGCAGCAAGATGCCTACGCGATTGAGTCTGTTCGCCGCGCCAAGGCAGCACAAGAGAGCGGTGATTTTGACCGCGAAATGACGCCTGTGAATGTAAA
>CALLBH010000210.1 GCA_938001945.1 uncultured Robiginitomaculum sp. | reverse complement strand
ATTACCATCCGGCATTTGCGCGGCTTCTTGCTCATCGAGCAGAGCGGGACTTTTGCCGATAATGCCTGTCGCCCGCGCCGCGCCGACCATGCGGTGCATAGAGCGCCCGACGAGACACACGCTACGTTGATTTTCATTCGCGGCATGCATAACCGAAGATAGGCGCGCAACATTAGAAGCAAAACTCGCGACGGCGACTTTTTTGCCATCATATTGCGCAATGAGTTTGACCAATTCTTCGCGTACGCCGAGCTCGCTACCTGCATTGCCGAGGCTAAAGACATTCGTACTGTCGCAAATCATTGCGAGCACGCCCTCTTCGCCAATGGCTTTAAGCTGGCTTGGATCAATGGGATCGCCGAGCAGTGGATCAGGATCAATTTTCCAATCCCCTGTATGGAATATAGTTCCCAGCGGCGTCTTTATCGTCAGTGCATTTGGCTCTGGGATGGAATGGGTCAGAGTAACATATTCCAAATCAAATGGCCCAATGGAGAACGCGCCTTCCAGATCAATTTCATGTAGCGGCACGTCTTGCGTCAGTCCGACTTCATTGAGGCGGTCTTTGACCAAATACATCGTGAACGGAGTCGCATAGACTGGACAACGCAATCTCGGCCAAAGACGGGCAAGCGCGCCCATATGATCTTCGTGGGCGTGGGTGAGGACTATGCCAAGCAGACTGTCTTCGATACCTTTAAAAAACTCGATATCGGGCATAATAATATCGACGCCAGGCGTATTGAGGTCGCCAAATGTGACCCCGATATCGACGATAATATATTGACGTTTATGCGCAGGGCCGAAGCCGAACACATTCAAGTTCATCCCAATCTCACCACTTCCGCCAAGCGGAAGGAATACAAATTCGTCTTTGTTTTTAGCCATATAGCTCTAAGCTTTCTTGTTGTTACGGCGGTAGATTTCAAACAAGCCGTCAATGGTCAGACGGCTGTCATAATGGTCAATCGTCTCTGACGCGCCTTCAAATAATGACGCAATGCCGCCCGTACCAATGACCGTGAAATCTAAATCCGAGCGTTCCTTTTTTATATTACGAATGAGCCCGTCAATCAGACCAATATAACCCCAGAAAATACCCGACTGCATCGATTCAACTGTGTTGGTTCCGACGATTTTATCGGGTTTTTTAATCTCGATGCGCGGCAAGCGGGCTGCAGCTTCGTGAAGCGCGCGGACGGACAGATTAATACCCGGCGTGATAATTCCGCCAATGAAATTACCATCTGCGTCAACAACATCAAAAGTCGTCGCGGTGCCGCTATCGACAATAATCATGGGGGCCTTGTAGCGCGTGAGCGCGCCAGCCACATTGACCAGACGGTCTGCCCCTGCCTGTTCAGGATTATCAATTAAGGCCTGCGTTCCGATATCCAAATCCCCTTCACCCACGATCATGGGCTCGACCTTTAAATGACGCCGCGCAAGGTTGCGCATATTAAATAGGGACTGCGGGACAACCGACGCTATGATGCAGCCATCAATGTCACCAAATTTTAAATCTTGCATTTCGAGCAATTGATGAAACCACACCGCATATTCATCGGCGGTGCGCGCGGCGTCTGTGGCAATACGCCATTCAACCACCCAATCACTGCCGTCATGGATCGCAAAAAGCGTGTTCGTATTTCCGGTATCAATGGCCAGAAGCATAAAGAGTCTTTCTAAGCTGCGCCGACTTGGGCAAGCACTTCACCTGAGGAGATACGCGCAATAGAGCCATCGGGCAAGCGCAGGACAAGAGCGCCGTCATTGGCTAATCCTTCCATCTCTCCGCTAATCGTTTTTCCGTCTTTTTGCGCGGTCATTATTTGGCCGATATGGGCGGCGCGCGATAACCAGCTCTTGCGAATTTCGCCGAAGCCGTCCCGCATTAGCGTTTCGCGCTGCTCCTCAAAAAGCTGCGCTAAAAGCGGTAAAGCCCCGCGCGCATTTGGAATTTGCTCCGGATCATCGATATCCATATGCGCCGTTAAATGAGTTGCGGGATAAGGCAGTCCCTCAGGGTGAAAGTGAATATTTATGCCGATGCCAACGCTAACCCAGCCCTTGCCGGACTCGAGCAATATACCCGCAACTTTGGCTTCGCCGATGCGCACATCATTCGGCCATTTCAGCTTTACGTCGGCATTTGGCGAAAAGCTCTCACACAGCGCTGCGACAGCATTAGCCGCGCAGAAACTCAGCAAGCCAGCCTGCGCGGGGCTGTCGTCAAAACCAAATAAACCTGTGCAGTAAAGATTGCCCGGGCCCGAGACCCATGTCCGCCCCAGCCTTCCGCGGCCACCCGTTTGAGTATCAGCTTGTATCCAAAGCGGCCCGCGATCCGAAGCTTCTGCGCGGCGTCTAGCCTCGCTCGACGTGCTGTCCAGCGTTTCGAAATGCTCGTAGCGCAAACCTAACCGGCGATGCTGGTCGCGGCGTTTCGGATCAGCGATAGACTTGGATGTGTGATGAATGGAACAACGACCAATACGATCAGTAATATCGCAGACATAACAGATAGTGACCGCTCAGCGCCTGCCCCCACAATGAAGGGTTCTTTGCTCTCTGCAAACCACATTAAACGGATGATACGCAAATAATAGAATGCGCCGACAACACTCGACACTAAGGCAAGCACAACGATGAAGTAATGCCCTGCTCCAATAGCCGGACCAAAGGCGAACCATTTGCCCCAGAACCCTGCCATCGGCGGAATACCAATCAGCGAGACCATCATGAGGGTGAGAGTTACGGCGAGGCCTTTATTGGTTTCAGCAAGACCGGACAAATCGCTAATCTGCTCAACAATGCCACTACGCAAACGCATCTGTAGAATACAGGCGAATACGCCGATAATCGTAACAATGTAAATTGTCATGAACGTTAGCATGCCCGTAAGACCCGCAAGGGTTCCCGCCGTCAGCGGCACAAGCGCGTAGCCCATATTGGCAATCGAACTGTAGGCCATAAGGCGTTTAATGTTGGTCTGCATCAACCCGCCAAGCGCGCCGACAAGCATAGAGAGGCCCGCAAAAACCATAAGCGCGAGAGTCCAGCCCTCTGCCAAGTCCCCAAAGGGCTCGTAAAGAACCCGGGCGATAAGCGCTATGGCTGCAAATTTTGGAGCGCCGGCAAAGAATCCCGTCACGGGTGTGGGCGCGCCCTCATAGACATCAGGCGTCCACATATGGAATGGGGCTGCGGAGATTTTAAACGCAAGGCCGCAGAGGAGGAATATCATTCCGCCAACAAGACCCGGCCCATAATCACCCTGCAGGGCCAGCGCGATACCATCAAAGCGTAGCGTTCCCGCATAGCCATAGATAAGCGATGCGCCGTAGAGCAAGATGCCGGATGATAGTGCGCCGAGGACGAAATACTTTAGGCCTGCTTCGGAGGCGCGCAGGCTATCGCGATTGAACGCAGCCATAACATAGAGCGCAAGCGCCTGCATTTCGACACCAATATAAAGCGTCAGCAGATCATTGGCCGACACCATGATGCCCATGCCCAGCACCGCATAAACAAGCAGCACAGAGAATTCATATTGATCAAGCTTTTCGCGCTTTAAATAATTACGCGACAAGACAATCGCCGCGGCGCTAGCGAGGCCGATGATGAGTTTAACATAACGTGCAAAGTCATCATTGACGAAAGCTCCGCCAAATGTCTCCGTAATATTGCGGTCAGTAAAGAAGCCGGAAAAAGCAAAGAGTAACAAGCCGATCACCGCAAAGAGGCGGATAAGATCAGGACGTTTTTCAGACTTGCTAATACCGGTCAGTAGCATGAATTGCGACGCCGTGATGGCCAAAATGATTTCGCCGAGAACAGGCTGTAGATAGGTCCACATGTCGCTATCCTCCGACCGCGGCAAGATTGGCCGCATTAAAATTTGTAATGAGATTATCGACGCTAACCGCCGTAATATCTGTAATCAGTGACGGATAGACACCGAGAACGAGCGTCATAATAACCAGCGGGGTGAGCACCCATAATTCGCGGGCATTCATATCTGTAATGTCATTGAGTTTTTCATTGGTGACTTCCCCAAAGACCGTCTCGCGGAACAGGTGCAGCGCATAGACCGCAGATAAGATCATGCCGAAGGCCGCGCCAAATGCAATCCAAGGATTGACTTGATAGGCGCCGACCATCGTCAATATCTCACCGACGAAGCCGGACGTTCCGGGAAGGCCAACATTGGCCATCGTAAACAGCATGAAGATCGCGGCAAAGACGGGCATTCTTTTGGCGAGCCCGCCATAGAATGAAATCTCGCGGGTGTGCATGCGGTCATAAATCACGCCGACACAGAAAAAGAGCGCGCCGGATATGACGCCATGCGATAACATCTGGAATATGGCGCCCTGCACGCCTTGGACATTCATGGCAAAGATACCCATCGTCACAAAACCCATATGGGCAACGGATGAGTAAGCACTCAGCTTTTTCATGTCATGCTGTCGATAGGCGACTAGCGAAGTGTAGATAATCGCAATCACGCTCATCCAGAACACCAGCGGCGCGAGGGACACGCTGGCTTCGGGAAATAGCGGAATTGAAAAACGCAGCAGACCATAGCCGCCAAGTTTCAAAAGAATGCCCGCTAGGATAACTGAGCCTGCGGTCGGCGCTTCAACGTGAGCATCAGGGAGCCATGTATGCACCGGCCACATTGGCATCTTGACAGCGAAGCTCGCAAAGAAGGCTAGCCAAAGCCATATTTGCGGGCCGCCTGGAATTTTTAGCTCATTGATAAGGGTTTCGATATTCGTCGTTGGCGCGCCAAGCTGCGTGCCGGAATAGTAGTAAATCCACAGCATCGCCGCGAGCATAAGGACAGATCCGAGTAGCGTGTAGAGGAAAAACTTATAGCTAGCGTATATACGGTTCTTTCCACCCCAGACGCCGATGATGATAAACATCGGCACGAGCACGGCTTCGAAGAACAAATAGAACAGCACAAGATCAAGCGCGCAGAAGACGCCAATCATCAACGTTTCCAAAATCAGAAACGCGACCATGTAATCGAGCATGCGTTTCTTGACGCTCTTCCAACTGCCCAAAATACAGAGCGGGGTCAGAAAGGCTGTTAGCAAGATAAACAGAACCGAAATCCCGTCCACGCCCATACGGTATTTAATACCTTCATTAATCCAGTTCGCTTCTTCGACGAATTGAAAATCTGCGGTGCTGCGGTCAAATGAGAAGGTCAGCAATAGCGCGAGGACAAATACGAATAAGCTTGTCCATAGCGCGACCATAGGCGCATTACGCTCAATCTGCGCCCGGCCTTCAGGCTTTGACAGACGCGCCGTGACCATAAGCACAAGCGCCGCGATCAGCGGGATGAATGTAATGATAGAGAGAATTGGAATATTATCAGGCATTTTATGACCCTACCGCCGTGAAGACGAGCGCAATAATAGCAGCCACACCGACAAGCATGACCAACGCATAATGGAAAAGATAACCGCTCTGGAATTTGGATATACGCTTCGCGGCGCCGGAGGCCATGGCGGCAAAGCCATTGGGACCTAAACCGTCAATCAGTTTTTGGTCACCGATTTTCCAGAAAATATCGCCAATCTTGCGAGCAGGCTTCACGAAAATCATTTCGTAAAGCTCATCAACATACCATTTATTGAGCAGGAATTTATACAGCACTCCGCCCTCACCGCGCACAGACGCTGCGGTGCGTTTGGCCGCGCCATCTTTAAACATATACATGAACCACGCTACGATGAAACCCGCAAGCATTGCGATAAATGGAGACCAGATGACCCATGTCGGGAAGTCGTGATGACCTCCGCCATGATCATCGCCGTGATCGCCTTTGGCTTCGCCGTGATCGCCGCCATGCGCCGCAGCATCTGCGCTGTGGCTCGCGCTCTCAGCGAGCCCCGGAGGCAATCCAGTGCCGCTATAAGCGTTATCAACAGGAATGCTGTGCGCCCAGAAGGCCGACGCATAATCACCGATAAAGTGTTTGTAGAAATACATCCCCGCAAAGACCGCGCCGATAGCAAGCATGATAAGCGGCACCATCATAACAGGCGGGGACTCGTGAGCATGTTTTAGCACATCAGGCTCACCGCGATGTTTGCCGTGGAAGGTCAAGAAGATGAGACGCCAAGAATAAAACGATGTCATCAGCGCTGCGAGCAATCCAGCCGTAAAGGCAAGCATCGCAGGTGAATACAGACCGCCATTAGCCGCAGCATATGCGCCCTCAATAATCACGTCTTTAGAGAAGAAGCCTGCAAAGCCGATTTTCGTGCCGGGAATGCCAACGCCCGTAATCGCCAAAGTTCCGATAATCATAAATATATAAGTCAACGGAATAAGCTTATATGTGCCCCCCATTTTACGCATATCCTGCTGGTGATGCAGGGCGTGAATAACGGAGCCTGCGCACAAGAAGAGAAGCGCTTTAAAGAACGCATGGGTGAACAGATGGAACATCGCAGCATTGTAAAGACCAAGGCCAGCCGCAAAGAACATATAGCCGAGCTGTGAACAGGTTGAATAGGCGATGACGCGCTTAATGTCATTTTGAACGAGCGCTACAGTTGCGGCAAAGAATGCGGTCAGCGCGCCCATGACGGTAATGAAGCCGGACGTAATCGGCGCAGCTTCGAAAATCGGATAAGCGCGGCACACCAAGAATACGCCAGCGGTAACCATCGTCGCAGCATGGATAAGCGCAGAGACAGGCGTCGGCCCCTCCATCGCATCCGGCAACCATACGTGGAGGAAGAACTGCGCAGATTTACCCATAGCGCCAACAAAAAGAAGCGCGGCAATAAGCTCAATGGCATGGAATTCCATACCGAGGAACGGAAGCATCAGATCTTTTTTGTCCGCGACCTGCGCGAAAACAACATCAAATTTCACACTACCAAAGACAAGGAATACGGTCATGACGCCGAGCGCCAAACCGACATCTCCGACGCGGTTGGTCACGAACGCTTTAATCGCGGCTGCATTTGCTGTTGGTTTTTTATACCAGAAACCAATCAACAGATAAGACGCAAGCCCCACGCCTTCCCAGCCAAAGAACATTTGGATGAAATTATCAGATGTCACCAACATCAGCATGGCGAAAGTAAAGAGCGATAAATATGAGAAGAAACGCGCTTTGCCGTCATCGTGGCTCATATAGCCCCAGCTATAAATGTGCACGAGCGCAGACACGGATGTGATAACTACCAGCATAACCGCTGTCAGCGTATCAATTTGCAAAGCCCAATTGGCCTTCATGTCACCGACATCAAACCAGCGCAGAAGCGGAACATCCGTTTCTGTGTGTCCAAAACCAACTTGAACAAGCGCGGCCCATGACAACAGAGCCGAAAGAATAAGCAATGCAGTCGTGACGGATTGCGCGGCCACGTCGCCAATCTTGCGGCCAAATAGACCTGCGATCAGAGCGCCGACCAGCGGCGCGAATACGAGAATAGTGTACATGCCTCGCCCTAACCCTTCATCAGATTGATATCTTCGACGTCAATATCGCCGCGGTTACGGAAATAGACGACAAGAATAGCAAGGCCGACCGCAGCTTCGGCGGCGGCGACTGTTAAAACGAACATCGCAAAAATCTGTCCCGCCATGTCGCCCATGTGCGTAGCAAAGGCGACGAAGTTAATATTCACGGCGAGCAGTAAAAGCTCGATACACATCAAAATAATGATGACATTTTTGCGGTTTACGAAAATACCGAAGGTCCCGATCACAAAGATGATCGCGGCTACGGTCAGATATTCAGTTAATCCAATGGTCATTCGCCGATCCCCGCTCCGCTTTCAATCTCGACCATTTCCACGCCACTTTCGCGGGTACGGGAGATTTGATCCGTAATATTTTGCTTTTTAACGCCGTCGCGTGTGCGCAATGTTAGAACAATTGCCCCGATTAGGGCGACCAGCAAGATTAGTCCGGCGGCCTCAAAGAAGAAGGCGTAATCGGTGAACATCACATTGCCAAAGGCTTCGATGTTGGACAGTCCGTCTTCACGCGGCGCAGGCGTATCGGTATTGCCGGAGAAATAACTCGCGCCGATAACGACAAGTTCTGCAAGCAATATCCCCGCAACGACAAACCCCATCGGGAAATAGCTAAAGAAGCCGCGCTTCATTTCTGCAAAATCAACGTCAAGCATCATCACGACAAATAAGAACAGCACCGCGACCGCGCCGACATAGACCATAATCAGCAAGAGCGCTAAAAACTCTGCGCCCATCAGGATAAATAGTCCCGCCGCAGAGAAAAAGGTCAGGATTAAGAACATCACTGAATGGACCGGATTGCGCGAGGCCACGACCATAAAGGCCGCTGCGATTGCGACCGCTGATATGAGGTAAAATGAAATGACTGGAAGCACGATATGTGGCCTTTTGATTCTGCGCCCGCTTTAGCGGTATGGCGCGTCCATAGCTAGGTTTTTTGCGATTTGGCTTTCCCACCGATCTCCGTTGGCGAGTAGTTTTTCTTTGTCATAGTAAAGCTCTTCGCGGGTCTCTGTAGCAAACTCGAAATTCGGCCCCTCTACGACCGCGTCAACCGGACAAGCCTCTTGGCACAGGCCGCAATAAATACATTTGACCATGTCAATATCATAACGCGTTGTGCGGCGTGATCCATCGGGGCGTGGCTCGGCTTCAATCGTAATGGCCTGCGCGGGGCAAATCGCTTCGCACAATTTACAAGCGATACAGCGCTCTTCGCCATTGGGATAGCGGCGCAGCGCGTGCTCTCCGCGAAAACGCGGCGATAACGGGCCTTTTTCAAACGGATAGTTCACCGTCACTTTGGGGCGGAAGAAATATTTCAGCGCTAGCCAGAATGCCCCGATAAAATCAAGGAACATGGCTCCACGAATAAATTGTTTGACGCGCGTCATAGTGCGCCCCCTCTAATAAAGACGACCCAAGCGGACACCCACATAACGGCCAGCAGTGATGTCGGCAGAAAGACTTTCCAGCCCAGACGCATCAATTGGTCATAACGGTAACGCGGCACAATCGCTTTCACCATGGCGAACATGAAGAACACAAAACCACATTTGGCGACAAACCATAGAACAGGCGGCACAAATTGAACGCCAATATCAATCGGGGCGTACCATCCGCCGAGGAATAATATTGTCGTCATAGCGCACATCAGCGTAATGTTGAGATATTCCCCGAACATAAAGAGCAAATACGGCGTGGATGAATATTCGACCTGATAGCCTGCAACCAATTCTGATTCTGCTTCTGGTAGATCAAAAGGCGGGCGGTTTGTTTCCGCGAGCGCAGAGATAAAGAAT
The DNA here is from genome assembly GCA_938001945.1 of uncultured Robiginitomaculum sp. Lineage (GTDB taxonomy): Bacteria > Pseudomonadota > Alphaproteobacteria > Caulobacterales > Maricaulaceae > Robiginitomaculum. Next base: position 3,950 of record CALLBH010000210.1, on the reverse strand, counting down.
AGGATGAACATATAGAACATCACCGGCGCAATCAGCAGCGCATTGGGGCTTGTTAGGTAAAAGGCATGCCAATTCCAAAAACCATGACCCTGCGCGACAACGATGTCGGTCAGGTTCAATGACCCAACAACCAACAGAACTGTCACAATAATAAAGCCGATAGAGACTTCATATGAGACCATTTGCGCTGCGCTTCGCAGCGCGCCGAGGAATGGATATTTTGAATTTGATGCCCAGCCGCCGATGATTATGCCGTAGACACCCAGTGAACTTATCGCCAAAACATATAAAACACCGACATTAATATCCGAAATCACCCATCCCGGCGCAACAGGCACAACCCCCCAAGCCAGAAAGGCCATGGTCAGTGAGATAATCGGCGCAAGAATAAAGAGCGCCTTATCGGATCCTGCCGGAATAATGATTTCTTTGAAGACAAATTTAAATAAATCGGCGAAGCTTTGCAGCAAACCAAAGGGCCCAACAACGTTGGGACCACGACGCATTTGTGCAGCAGCCCAAATTTTACGGTCTGCCAAAATCAAAAACGCCAAAATGACGGACAAAAGCAAAACGAAGCCGACGACAACCGCGACTTTAAGCCAGAAAAACTGAACGTCGCCCATATCTTCCCAATTGGGGAGGTCAAATATTGCAGGCATGATAAGGTTCGAGAGCATTATTCCGCCGCCTCCGCCATTTGGCTTTTATCAGATAATTCCGCGCATTCCGCCATAACGTTGCTGGATCGCGCAATCGGGTTTGTCAGATAGAAATCATGACCCGCAGAACCAAATTCGGCTGTGCCGACACTGCCCGCCTCGCCCATTGTGCTTGGGTCGAAATCTTCTGCGCCCTGCGCGCCAGGTGCATGACCAAGACCCGCAAAAACAGGGTGGTCAGCAAAAAGCTTCTCACGCAGCGCATTTAGATTGTCATAAGGCAATACGCGCTCACAATGGCCTGACAGCGCGCGAATAATCGCCCAATCTTCTTTGGCCTCGCCTTTTGGTGACACAGCGCTCGAGGCCATTTGAACACGGCCTTCCGTATTTGTGTATAGTCCGGATTTTTCCGTATAGGCAACACCCGGCAGTATAAGGTCAGCATAATGCGCGCCGCGATCACCGTGGCTGCCTTGGTAAATTACAAATGCATTGCCGAAATTCGTGTCAATTTCATCCGCACCGAGCAAGAACACTGTGTCCAAATTACCCGCTTTAGCTTGGGACAGAATTTCAGACGTGCCGTAGCCGCCCTCACCCGGTAAAAATCCGATATCTAGTCCTGCAACGCGGCTCGCGGCGGTATGAAGGACATTAAATCCGTTCCATCCCGCTTTAACGGCGCCAACGGTTTTCGCCAACTCACCAACCATGCGCAGAACCTGCGCGGCTTTTTCACCTATCAGCGCAGATTGACCTATAATGATTGCTGGATTTTTCGCCGCTTTGAGCGTGCGTGCAAAACCTTTAGTCGATTTCACGAATGACGCCAAGTCGCTCGCGCCCGTTCCGATATGATCATAGTCATATGTCAGGTCATGCGCTTCACCAATGAGGCCAACTTTAAGATTACTATTCAGCCACGCCTTGCGAATACGCGCATTAACCAGCGGCGCTTCGAAACGCGGATTAGAGCCAATAATCAGAAGCGCGTCTGCGTCCTCTAGGCCCTCAATTGTCGTGTTTAGCAAATATTCCTGACGCGCTGCGCCGCCTATGACGCTGCCATCTTGGCGGCAATCCAAATTGCGAACGCCCAGATTATCCATAAGGTCTTTAAGCGCCTTCATGGCCTCGGCGTCCATCAAGTCACCGGCAATCGCCGCAATGCGCGCGGGATCGCCTTTTAACTTCTCAGCAGCCAAAGCGAGGGCTTCGTCCCATCCCGCAGCGCGAAGTTTACCATTTTCGCGAATATAAGGACGGTCAAGGCGCTGACGCGTCAGGCCATCCCACACGAAACGGGTTTTATCGGAAATCCATTCTTCATTCACGGCCTCGTTAATGACAGGCATGATGCGAAGGACCTGATCTGATTTACTATCGATACGGATATTGGAGCCTACGGCGTCCATAACATCAACTGACTCGACGCTCTCTAATTCCCAAGGGCGGGCGTTAAAGGCGTAAGGTTTGGATGTCAGCGCGCCGACGGGGCAAAGGTCAATAACATTACCGGAAAGCTCCGACGTTAGCGACTGCTCAAGATAAGTCGTAATTTCGGCGTCCTCGCCGCGGCTCGCAAGGCCAATTTCTTCGACGCCAGCTACTTCAGTGACGAAACGGACGCAGCGCGTACACTGAATACAGCGCGTCATAATCGTATTGACCAGAGGGCCCATAAATTTGTCGTCTACGGCGCGTTTGTTTTCCTCAAAGCGCGACGTGTCACGGCCATAGGCCATGGCTTGGTCTTGCAAATCACATTCGCCGCCTTGATCGCAAATCGGGCAATCGAGCGGGTGATTAATCAGTAAAAATTCCATTACGCCTTCGCGCGCTTTTTTCACGGTCTCGGAATTTGTACGAATATTGGCGGGCGTGCCGTCGCGGTTCGGGCGCAAATCTTTGACTTGCAACGCGCAGGACGCCTGCGGCTTTGGCGCGCCGACCCACTCGACAAGGCACATGCGGCAATTACCAGCCACGCTTAGGCGCTCGTGATAACAGAAGCGCGGAATCTCCGCGCCCGCAGCCTCTTCGCACGCCTGCATCAGCGTATATTCGGCAGGCACTTCATATTCGGTGCCATCAATATTTAATTTGCGTAGGTCAGACATGTTCTACTCCGCCGCCACTGGAACAAAGACGGGCTTGCCCGCGCGGTAATTATCGATGCGCTCTTCAATTTCGTGACGGAAGTGACGGATGAGGCCTTGGATCGGCCAAGCCGCCGCGTCGCCGAGCGCGCAAATTGTGTGGCCTTCAACCTGTTTGGACACGTCGAGCAGCATATCAATTTCGCTCGTTTGCGCTTCGCCGCGCACCATGCGTTCCATGACGCGCCACATCCAGCCCGTGCCTTCACGGCATGGCGTGCACTGACCACAGCTCTCATGCTTGTAGAAATAGGACAGACGCGCAATCGCTTTGATGACGTCAGTCGACTTATCCATCACAATCACGGCCGCAGTGCCAAGACCCGATTGATGTTCACGCAATGCGTCAAAATCCATCAACACTGTGTCGCAAATCTCTTTGGGCAAAAGCGGTACGGATGACCCGCCCGGAATAACGCATTTCAAGTTATCCCAACCGCCGCGCACGCCGCCTGCATATTCTTCAAGTAGCGTCTTCATCGGAATGGAAAGCGCTTCTTCGATATTGCACGGTGTGTTGACGTGGCCGGAGATCGAAAAGACCTTCGTGCCTTTATTATTGTCACGGCCAAATTGCGTCCACCAGTCCACGCCGCGGCGCAGAATTGTCGGAACAACGGCAATGGATTCCACATTGTTGACTGTCGTCGGGCAGCCATAGAGACCTGCGCCCGCCGGGAAAGGCGGCTTAAGACGCGGCTGGCCTTTTTTGCCTTCGAGCGATTCCAGCAAAGCTGTCTCTTCGCCGCAAATATAAGCGCCTGCGCCGTGATGCATGTATATATCAAAATCCCAGCCCGTACCGCACGCATTCTTACCAACTAATCCTGCGGCGTAGGCCTCATCAATTGCGGCCTGTAGGCGATTTCGCTCTTGGATATATTCACCGCGCACATAGATGTAACACGCATGGGCCTGCATGGCGAAACTGGCGACAAGACAGCCCTCGATCAGCAAATGCGGGTCATGGCGTAAAATATCGCGGTCTTTACATGAGCCCGGCTCAGACTCATCGGCGTTAACGACAAGGTAATGCGGACGTGCGCCAACCTCTTTGGGCAGAAATGACCATTTAAGACCGGTCGGGAAACCCGCGCCGCCGCGGCCGCGAAGGCCGGAGGCTTTG
>CALLBH010000209.1 GCA_938001945.1 uncultured Robiginitomaculum sp. | reverse complement strand
AGCAAGAAAATGCGCTTGTCATCTTTCATGACTTCTTCGAGCGCTTTGACGGATTTATCACGCCCCACAAAGAGCGGCACGACCATATGCGGAAAGACCACAATATCGCGGAGAGGAAGAACTGGAAGCTGAACTTTTGCGTTGCTCATTTGGGCAAACCCTTATCTTTTTTAGCGGCTACGACTCGCAGCCGCCGTTTAATAGAAGGTGGGGTAGCCCGCGACCTATTTCAACCGCGAGGATGCAGTTAGGAGGCTTTTTCTTGGACCTTACCTTTTTTCGCATAAATTAATAGCGGCTGGGCTTTCCCCTCCACCACTTCACCATTGATGACAACCTCTTCAACGCCTTCATAAGTGGGCAGGTCATACATCGTATCGAGCAAAATGCCTTCCATAATGGACCGCAGTCCACGCGCGCCAGTTTTGCGGGCAATGGCCTTTTTGGCAATCGCTTTCAAGGCATCCTCATTAAAGGTCAGGCGCACATCTTCCATGCTAAACAAAGCTTGATATTGCTTCACCAGAGCATTTTTTGGCTCTGAGAGGATAATCACGAGCGCATCTTCATCCAAATCCGTAAGTGTTGCAATTACTGGCAAGCGACCGACAAATTCAGGGATTAGACCAAATTTCACCAGATCTTCCGGCTCAACTTGTTGCAACAGCTCGCCTGTTTTGCGCGTTTCGACTTCTTTGACTTTCGCGCCAAAACCAATGGAGGCTTTTTCGCCGCGATTTGAGATCACTTTATCTAGACCCGCAAATGCGCCGCCAACGACGAATAAGATATTCGTTGTATCGACTTGCAAGAACTCTTGCTGTGGATGCTTACGCCCGCCTTGCGGAGGCACTGATGCAACTGTGCCTTCCATGATCTTAAGAAGCGCTTGTTGTACGCCCTCGCCTGAGACGTCGCGCGTGATGGACGGGTTATCGGATTTACGGCTAATTTTATCAACTTCGTCAATATAGACAATGCCGCGCTGTGCGCGCTCGACATTGTAATCTGCGCTTTGGAGTAATTTCAGGATGATGTTTTCAACGTCTTCACCCACATAACCGGCCTCAGTGAGGGTCGTGGCATCGGCCATCGTAAAGGGCACGTCAATAATGCGCGCAAGGGTCTGCGCCAGAAGCGTTTTACCACAGCCCGTTGGCCCCACGAGCATGATATTCGATTTTGCCAGTTCAACTTCTGTTGAACCGCCTGCATGATTGAGACGCTTATAGTGATTATGAACAGCTACAGAGAGCACGCGCTTGGCCACAGCTTGTCCGATGACGTAATCATCAAGCACGTCGCAGATTTCTTGCGGTGTTGGAACGCCTTCTTGCGGCTTACCGACAGAGGCTTTGCCTTCTTCGCGGATAATGTCCATGCAAAGTTCGACGCATTCATCACAAATGAACACAGTCGGCCCCGCAATCAGCTTACGTACTTCGTGCTGTGACTTACCACAAAACGAGCAATAGAGCGTGTTTTTGGAATCGCTGTCGGTTGTCTTGCTCATAAATACTCCAGGGGGCGTGATGTCTGTTGCATCACTTTGCAAAAATAGTGCCTATATGGCGCGGTAACACGCCTTATTATGACAGTTAAGTTACAATTTCGTTGAAACCTGGCTGCCAATCAAGAGGTTTTACGCCCTGCCTAGCTCGGCAGCACGTCTTTGGTGTCGGTGCGGCTCTCATAGACATGGTCAACAATGCCGAAATCTTTGGCTTCTTGCGCGGTCATAAAGAAATCGCGATCCAGCGTTTTCTCAATCGTGGCGTATTTCTGGCCCGTATGTTTGACATAGATCTCGTTGAGGCGCTTTTTCATCGCCAGGATGTCATTCGCGTGGCGCTGAATATCAGACGCCTGGCCGCGGAAGCCGCCGGACGGTTGATGAACCATAACGCGCGCATTCGGGAGCGATACGCGCATATCTTTCTCACCCGCACAAAGCAGAAGCGAGCCCATAGAGGCCGCCTGCCCCATCACGACCGTTGAAACTGGGGCTTTGATATATTGCATCGTGTCATAGATCGACATGCCCGCTGTCACAACGCCGCCCGGACTGTTGATATACATGCTGATTTCTTTTTTCGGGTTTTCGCTCTCAAGGAACAAAAGCTGCGCGCAAATCAGGCTACTCATGCCATCTTCGACAACGCCCGTTAGGAAGATGATGCGCTCTTTGAGTAGGCGCGAGAAAATATCAAAAGCCCGCTCGCCGCGGCTTGACTGCTCCACAACCATCGGAACCAAATTCATCATTACGTCTTGGGGGTCTCTCATCTTCAATCCTTAAATTATCATCATGGCCGTAAACCGACTCAGTTATCTTATCTCGTGAACAAAAAGTGTTACTGTTATATTGATACGCACAACTTTATTCGCAAGAGCAGATGTGTAGTTGGTGCAGTTTCAGTTATCTTGATCACAGCCCAGCACATCAAAGTCATATTTTGCGAACTCTACACTTTCAACGTCACCGTCAGCTTTTGTCGTAATTTCAAAAAATAGTGTTGTGTCGCTATCCATAAAATTACCACCACTCAAATACGCCCCGCCGTTAGATAACTGCGAAATTCCATTTTTCGACAATAAAGATACTGCGACTATTGCCTCGCCTGAAAGTTTTATGGGTTCCTCGAGACGCCAGGTATCGCCATCTTTAATCAAAACGAATTCATCAACCTTGTCTTCAGAGTATTTGAAATGTGTAGAGGCGCTTTCGATGATTCCGTTTTGGTCCGGCAGACAAACCATTTCTTTAGAACTACATGAAGTTAGAGTTATAACGACTAAACCAAAGAGATATATTTTCATAAAAAAGCAATATCGTAGTTCCACGCAAATAAAAAGCCCGACTGAAACAGCCGGGCTTTGAAACCTAAATCTGCTTGGAGCCTACAGGCCTTCGTCCTCAGCAAAGAGAACGTCGCGTTTGACTTTCTTGTCTTTCACTTCGGCGGCTTCAATGATCAGGTCCACGACCTTCTCTTCATAGATTGGCGCGCGCAGCTGCGCGACAGCGTTCGGGTTCTTTTGGTAGAACTCAAAAACTTGCTGCTCTTGGCCGGGAAAGTTACGCGCTTCGCGAACCATAGCGGCTTGGAGCTCTTCATTGGTGATTTCGATATTCTGCTTCGCGCCCATTTCAGCAAGAACCAGACCAAGACGCACGCGGCGCTCCGCGATTTTGCGGTAATCTTTCTCAAGCGCTTTATCTGTTTTCTTCGCGTCATCTTCGTCAAGCTGACCCGCTTCTTTTTCGGCCTGAACCTGCTGCCAGATTGCGCCAAATTCAGCTTCAACCATACCCGGCGGCAAATCGAAATCGTGAACCTTGTCCAGCTCGTCTAAAATCACGCGCTTAAGCTTTAGGCGGGATTGGCCTTCGATCTCAGCTTTGGCTTGATCTGTAATGGCTGCTTTAAGCGCCTCAAGATCGGCAACACCGAAACGCTGCGCAAATTCGTCATCAAGATCAGCGTCTTTCGCGCCCTGAACTTCGTGAACTTCAGTTTCAAATACGGCTTCCTTGCCCGCAAGGTCTTTGGCTTGATACTCAGCAGGGAACGTGACTGTAACGTCGAGCTTGTCACCGGCTTTGGTGCCAACAAGCTGCTCTTCAAAGCCCGGAATGAATGAATTTGACCCAAGGACAAGCTGATGGCCTTCCATCGCGCCGCCGTCAAAGGCTACGCCGTCAACCCGGCCCGTGAAATCAATCAGAACAGCGTCGCCGTCTTTAGCTTTGGCCGTCTTGGCTTTCTTTTTATATGTCTTTTGACCTTCGGCGAGCTTGCTCATGCGCTCATCAACGTCTTTTTCGTCAACATCCATTGTAAGGCGCGTTAGCTTAAGCGTCGCAGGATCAGCCGGCTCAAATTCAGGGATAATCTCGACGGACAATTTATAGTCCAGATCCGCATCGCCATTTGTTAGCTTCTCAGCGTCTGAATTCATCTCAATTGAAGGCTGAACGGCTGGACGGAGTTTTTTCTCTTCCATGAGTTTCTGGCTTGTTTCTGTCACAGTTTCTGTGATGACGTCGCTCATGATGGATTTACCAAACATCTTGCGGATATGAGACGCAGGAACTTTACCGGGACGGAAGCCTTTGAGGCGCACTTGGCCCTTCATTTCTTCGATCTTAGCAGTCAATTTCGTGGCCATTTCAGCCTTGTCCACGACAACTTCGTAAACATGTGACAACCCTTTGGTGTCGATATCTTTAATTTGCATGGCAATGTCCTACGCTCGAGCGGGCGGGTTACGTTAAATGCGGCCCAGAGAATCCAATTAGCGCGCCTTATAACGGCTCGCGCGCGAAGCGCAACACATGCAGCAGGCCAATTTCATCAATTTTACAGACCTTGTGAGCGCAGCGGAATCACGTAGACACATCGGTGATGGATATGATGACTTATGATAACCTCTGGCTGTTCTTGTTGCCCGTCCTATTTGGGCCATTCGTGCAAGAAGATATTGCCGTAATTGGCGCGGCGGGCCTGTCGGTCAACAACCCCGCATTCACCCCCTACATCTTTGTCGCGATCTTAAGCGGGCTGTTTCTGTCAGACATTTGGAAATACTGGCCGGGCGCCGCTGCACGCACGAGCCGCCGCGCCAATCGCTACGCCCGAAAGCCCAAAGTCGCAGATTTCGCGCAGCGTATGAAGCATCACGCAGGTAAAACATTATTCACTGTGCGGTTTTTGCCTCTGGCCCGCATCCCAGCTTATGTCGCAGCAGGTTTCATCAAAGTGCCCTATTGGCGGTTCTGCGCATGGATATTTGCCTCAGCTATTGTATATATCACACTGTTATTCTGTATTTTTCATGCGCTTGGCGAGGTCGCGGGAGAAAAAGCCAAAACCTTCGTACCAATGATCGCCGTGGCTATACTCATTCTCTTTGTAGGCGGGCTTTATATCCGCCTCCGCATCATGGGGCAGACACCGAAAAATGATCCGCGATAGGATTACGTGCACGTCGTGAATATTCGCGGGACGGGCCGGGCCAATTATTTGTGACTCGGCCTTTGTCTTGATACCAGCTCGCGTCAATTTTGGCCCAAGTCATGGTGGATAGACGGCGTTGCATTTCGGCGTCAAAATCATGCTCCGCCTGCTTACTGACATCTATCGCGCCCTCGCCCGTTTGATCGATTAATTTCAAGATGCCCTCAACCTGCGCCTCGATTTTATAGAC
>CALLBH010000208.1 GCA_938001945.1 uncultured Robiginitomaculum sp. | reverse complement strand
GATTACAAAGACGGCTTTGGCGAAGGCAATTTCAAAGCCCTCTTTGAGAGCATTGAGCGCGACCAAGTTGAGCGCGGCGTCCTCGAAGTGGCGGAATAATTGCGCTCTTTCCTGATACTTGCGGGCATCGTCGCCATCAGCATTTATTTGGCGATGATTGTCGCTAAACAAGGGTTTGGTCTGGACGGGTTTTATGCCTTGATGTTTGGGACTATCGTTGCAGGCATATTCTGCGCGATATTTTGCGTGATCGTTGAGAAGGCGTTTAAAGTGTCCATATTTCCTGCACCTCAGATTCAAGAAGACGCGCCAGATGAGGAGAATACAGATGAGCATTAAAACGGATGGATTTCATCATGTGGCCTATCGCTGCCGTGATGCCAAAGAGACGGTTGAGTTTTATAATGGCGTTTTGAATATGGATTTCCAGCTCGCCATTGCCGAAGATCACGTCCCGTCAACGGGCGCTTATGATCCCTATATGCATATCTTTTTGGACGCCGGAAATAACAATGTCCTCGCCTTTTTTGAACTGCCCGAACAGCCCGATATGGACCGTGACCGCAACACGCCGGAATGGGTGCAGCACATCGCATTGCGCGTCGACACTCTTGAGGATTTGCTCGCGGCCAAAGAGAATTTAGAGGCCGCAGGCCTCGACGTGCTCGGCCCAACCCATCACGGCATATTCAAATCCATCTATTTCTTTGACCCCAATGGCCACAGATTAGAGCTCGCCGCAAATATCCATACGCCCGACCAAATGGCGCAGCTAAAATCCGTCGCGCCCGATATGCTTAAAGAATGGAGCGAGACGAAAAAAGCGCCGCGTCATGCGGCGTGGCTGCATGAGAAGATTAAGGAAGAGGGTTAGACAGTACGTGCAATTGCTATCATGTCCAATATGAACTCAGTGATTGCATCGTCTAGGGATTTTAATATTTGCCTATCTTTCGCAAGGTCAATGCTATCCCAATGAGAGTAAAACGCTGTCATATCTTCAGGGCAATCGTCACTATATACAGTTAACATATATAAGTTTTTTGCTAGTTTTGATGCATCCGGATAATTTAACATTTTAACATTAAGGAACCGTCCAAAAAACAATCTAATAGGACTCCACATATCTAAATTTTTTGAGAGTTTATTTAGTTTTTCTATAGCTTCAGATCGGCTTTTTGTAAAAGCTAACTCAATTATATTTATGTTTGGGGTTTCAGATTGGGCGACATATTTATCAGCCCACTCAATAATCTCTGATAAATCAGCGTAACCCCATTCTAACGCTATGCGTAATTCAGCAGCTTCCAATTCAATGCTCATACGGTATTGATAACACATAAGAAGGAAAAACCAATGAAACTTGCCTCCCTAAAAGACGGCCGCGATGGCCAACTTGTTATTGTCTCGCGCGACCTAACCCGCGCTGCTGATGCCTCTGATATTGCGCCGACGCTGCAAGCCGCTCTCGATGAGTGGGACGTTGTCGCGCCGCAGCTTGAGGCGCGCTATGAGCTGCTCAATGCTGGTAAAATCTCCGGCGATATGGCTTTTGAGCAAAGCGCCTGCGAGAGCCCTTTGCCGCGCGCCTATCAGTGGCTGGATGGCTCGGCTTATCTGAATCACGTAGAGCTTGTGCGCAAAGCCCGCGGCGCGGTTGTGCCGGAGAGTTTCTACGAAGACCCGCTGATGTATCACGGCGGAAGCGATACATTTATCGGCCCGCGCGACGCGATTGTCGCCGCTGATTTGGCTTATGGCATTGATATGGAAGCCGAGATCACGGTCATCACCGATGACGTGCCCATGGGCGTGTCGACCAAGGATGCCGAGGATCACATCAAACTGATTATGCTGGTGAATGACGTGTCGCTACGCGGCCTGATCCCGGGCGAGCTCGCCAAAGGGTTTGGCTTTGTCCAAAGTAAAGCCAGCTGCGCGTTCTCACCTGTCGCCGTAACGCCGGACGAGCTCGGTGATGCCTGGGGCGAGAGCACGATCGATCTGCCGCTACTGGTGGATTACAATGACAAGCCGTTCGGCAAAGCCAATGTCAAAACTGATATGACATTCAACATGTCAGAGCTTGTCGCCCATGCCGCCAAGACCCGTCACCTCTGTGCGGGGACAATCATTGGCTCCGGCACAGTGTCCAATAAATTTGAAGGCGGCGAGGGCAAGAAAATCGAACATGGCGGCGTCGGCTATAGCTGTATCGCGGAAATCCGCATGATCGAGAAAATCCAAACCGGTGAATTTATCACGCCCTTTATGAGCTATGGCGACAAAGTCGGTATTGAAATGAACGATGCAGACGGCAAGTCCATCTTTGGGCGTATTGAAAATACTGTTGAGAAATACGAGCCGTAAGTGATGATGAAACTCTATGGATACTGGCGCAGCTCGGCCTCCTATCGCGTGCGCATTGCGCTCGCGATGAAGGGGATTGAGGTCGCTCATATTGCCGTTAATCTTCGCACGGGAGAGCAGTGCGAGGCCGACTATTTTGCGCGTAACCCGCAAGGCTATCTGCCTGCGCTGGAGCTTGAAGACGGAACAGTCCTGACGCAATCGCTTGCGATTTTGGACTATCTCGATGCCATCGAGTCCGAACCGCCGCTCTTGCCCGG
>CALLBH010000207.1 GCA_938001945.1 uncultured Robiginitomaculum sp. | reverse complement strand
GTGACAATGTCACGATTAAATCTGACCGTGCGCCGTGGTATAAAGGCCCTGCGCTTTTGGAATTCCTCGAAGAGGTTGATGTAGATAGCTCCACGCTTGGTAACCCGTTCCGCTTGCCTGTGCAGTGGGTCAATCGCCCGAACCTCGATTTTCGCGGTTTTTCTGGCACGATAGCCTCCGGCACAGTCAGCACAGGCGATGAAATCATCGTATTGCCGTCCGGCAAGCGCAGCACGGTCAAAGAGATTGTTACATTTAATGGCAATCTAGAGACCGCCCGCGAAGACCAAGCCGTTACACTTACGCTGAATGACGAAATTGATATTTCGCGCGGCGATGTCATCTGCGCCAAGGACCACCCCGCCGAGCAATCCGATCAGTTCCAAGCGCATATCCTTTGGATGAGCGAAAAAGAGCTTTTCCCGGGTCGTCAATATTTGCTGAAAACGACGAACAAAACGGTCCCGGCCAGCGTCACGAACCTGAAGCATAAGGTCAATGTCAACGATCTGTCCGAAGAAGCGGGCAAAACATTAGAGCTGAACGAAGTCGGCGTTTGCACATTATCGCTGAGCGCGCCAATTGCCTTTGACGCCTATAAAGATAACCGCGCAACAGGTAGCTTTATCCTGATTGATCGCCAGACCAATGAAACCGTTGGCGTCGGCATGCTGGATTATTCTCTACGCCGTGCCTCTAATGTTGTTTGGCAAGATATGGACGTGAACAAGATGGTTCGCGCCGAGCAGAAGCATCAGAAACCTGCCCTGCTTTGGTTTACGGGTCTATCAGGCTCCGGCAAATCGACCATCGCCAACCTCGTTGAGAAGCGCCTTCTGGATCTGGGTCGTCACACCTATACGCTAGACGGGGACAATGTCCGTCATGGCCTCAATGTGGACCTTGGCTTTACCAAAGAAGACCGCGTCGAGAACATTCGCCGTATTGGTGAAGTGTCCAAATTGATGGTCGATGCCGGCCTCATTACGATGGCCTCATTCATCTCGCCTTATCGCGCGGAACGTCAAATGGCGCGCCGCCTCTTAGATGATGGCGAGTTCATTGAAATCTTCGTCAACACGCCGCTTGAAGTGGCCGAGAAACGCGACGTTAAAGGCCTATATGCCAAAGCGCGCGCTGGCGAGATCAAAAACTTCACAGGTATCGATAGCGAGTATCAGGAGCCTCAAAACCCTGAGATCGAAGTCAATACGGTTGAAATGTCTGCTGATGATGCTGCTGAAATGATTGTCACCTATCTTAAGGATAATGGTTATCTCGAGGCGGCAAGCAGCTAATGGCGAATTTCGACGTTTTTAACGGCGACGCGGATGGGATACTCTCTCTCGTCCAGCTTCGCCGCGCTGAACCGCTGGACTCCACGCTCGTCACGGGCCGCAAACGCGATATCAAACTTCTTGATCGCGTTGAGGCCAAGGCGGGCGATAAAGTCACTGTGCTGGATATTTCTATGCGCAGTAATGCCGAGCATCTCGCGCGCATTTTAGACGCGGGCGCCAGCGTATTTTACGTCGATCACCATAATGCCGGAGACATTCCGAACCATCCTAACCTCAATGCCGTAATTGATACATCGCCGGAAATTTGCACGGCGATGCTCATTGATGAAGCCTTAGATGGCGACTACCGCGCATGGGCCGTCACGGCGGCTTTTGGCGATAATTTTGCCGATCTCGCTCGCGCCAAAGCCGAAGGGCTGGACCTTCCGCTAGAGCAACTTGAGCGCCTTGGTATGCTGGTGAATTATAACGGCTATGGCGGCAGTGTAGATGACCTGCTCTTCCACCCCGCAGAATTATACAAAGCGCTGTCGCAATTTGATACGCCAATGGAATTTCTGGCCAGCGATCAAGACGTCTTTAGCGCGCTGGATGCAGGCTATGAGACGGATTTGGCGAATGCAAAAAATGCCAAAGTGCTGGATGAAACAGATGAAGGCTGCGTGATTACGCTCGCCGACAAAGCTGGTTCGCGCCGCATCTCCGGCGTCTTTGGAAACCAACTCGCCGTTGACAATCCGCACCGCGCTCACGCAATTTTAACGGCGCAAGACGGCGGTTATCTGGTCAGCATTCGCGCCCCGAAAGTCAAATCATTGGGCGCAGATACTTTGGCGCTACAATTTGAAACGGGCGGCGGGCGCTCTGCTGCGGCGGGCATCAATCATTTGCCGGAGTGTGACTTGGATAAATTCGTCAAAGCGTTCCGCGCAGCGTTTTAATCTACTCAAATTCAAGACGTTCCTGAGAGAAATAAAATAGCGATTGAATCTCGCTATCGAGGCCGTCCTTTTTATTATTCTCTAAGGCAAAGATTTTAGAAATCGTATTTTTACGCTCGCTGAGCGCTGTCTTAAAATCTGTTTCGATCTTCCGTTTCGCGCCCGAAAATTCAAGATCCGCCTTAAGCGCTTCATAAAGCCCAAGATTGCCCGCGAGGAAAAACGACTCATATAAAATCTTACACGCAATTTTATCGTGGATCGTGCCGTAATTATATTGCTGCATCATCTTGGTCGTGGGCTTGATGAGAAAGTCGAGTTCCTGACGTAGCTGCGGGGATTTAAGCGCAAGGTATTTGAACTTTAAAAGCGCATCTTCGGCGGCCTTGATAATCTCCGGTGATAATGACGGGTCATGCACAACCAGAATATCTATATCTGAGCCTTTGACCATAACGCCCAAATCGGAATTTTCACGCGGCTCTTCATGGGCAAGGAAGTAAGCAATATCGCCGGCAATAAATGCCGTAGATTTTTCCAAAAGCGGCTCTCTGATCTCATCCGGAATGGAGAGTATGGCTTGGCGCGCTATGCCCAGTTTCTCTAAGCTCACTTTACGGTGGTAATTGCTCAGCAATACGCTCTGCTCAATCGCCTCTTCAAATTGCTCCGCTAAAAAGGTCAGTGTGAAAGACAGGAAATTACGTAAAAGCGAGGGCGATAATCGCAACTGGTTCTCTCGCGTAATGTCATAACGGATGTAATAACGCGCCGAATTCACAAAACGTAGATTTTCAGCCTCTTTACAGACCTTCCAGACGTTCAAATAGTCCTTCGTCCCCAAACGTTCGACAATATCTCGGCCAATCATTGGGCCATGCTCCTTGAGCAAAGCCTCGATTCGAAGTTGAAGCTCATATAATGGGTGGTCTTCGGTAATCATGTCGCGATTATACACGGTATATATTAAATTTTACCCTCATTTAGCGCTTAGCGTGCCTAATTGTGGCCAAAATGCGCCCATATGCTCGCCCAATCGTGAGATTTTGTTCACTCATCTTTAAGGTGGAAATGTGTTAACCTCAGCGAGATGTGACGGTTTGCAGCCGATCACCGATATACGCCCCTAGTTAGGGGCAATAAGATAAAAGGGAAACTCTATGTTTAAACCATTTGATATAGTCCACGAAGATTTTTTCGGCTTGCGCGCAAATGAAAGCGCATTTGGATTGCAGAGTATACTTGATGCGGCCTTCACACCCGTTTTCGCACAAGATTTCGATACAGCTTTGAGCTTTCCCGGCGACATTGATGATGCCAATCTGAACTTCGGCTGCGCCTGTGAAAAACACGTTCAAGGTCACGACCACGCACATGATGGCGACGGTCACTTTGACATTTATCCACATTACCATGGCCCGGATGGGGTTGCCTTAGCAGATGGCGCAGAAGACAATGCCGACGGAACGCCGTCAGTATTTATGGAAGGTGATGTCCCCGAAGACACGAGCACAACTGCTGTCGTGACGGTAGATACTGCGTATGTGGGCGAACTTGAAGTCGATTTCGATAATGACTGGATTCGATTTGAGGTCGTCGAAGGTCAACGTTACCAAATTAATGTCGACGGAACTGGCGCAAATGCTCTCGAGGATCCACTTGTAAATATTCGCGATCAAAACGGTAATTTCCTTGCCTCAAATGATGACGCAAATGGCAGCCGCAACTCCGAGATTTCTTTTTCCGCAGATTATACAGGTGTATACTACATCGATGTGTCGCACTGGGAGAATGACAACGGCGCTCAACCTGCGCTGGGCGAGTATACAGTTACGGCTCAAGAAGTTGAGGCGCTCTCTGAATTTACAAATGACGAAATCGCAGATTATCTCACAGATGGCTCGTGGACACGACGCGTGCATGATGACGGAGATGGAGACGCGAGCAATGGCACCACAATTACCTATCATATTGATGACCTTCCCGCAGCATCGCAAGCCTTAGCACTTGCCGCTATGCAAGCTTGGGCGGATGTCGCTAATTTGAATTTCGTTGAGGTCACCAGCGCGGCCGTTGCGGATCTGAGGTTCGAGGATGGCGATGATGGGGCATATGCCGCAACGACAACAGCAGGCGTTGGAAACATCTCAAGTGTTCGCATCAACGTTTCAGAAGCGGACTGGATTGGCACTTATGGTACAGACATAAATAGCTACTCATATCAGACTTATATTCATGAAATTGGTCATGCGTTAGGCCTCGGACATGGCGGCCCATACAATGGATCAGCAGTTTATAATTTCAATAATATTTATACGAATGACAGCTGGGCGACGACGGTCATGTCCTATTTCGACCAAGGCGAATCCGGTTTCGGAACACCGCGTCTGGTTTTAGGCACGCAAGTGGCCGATATCATAGCAATTCAAAATCTATATGGCGCCAACACGACAACACGTAATGGCGATAGTGTTTATGGTTTCAACACAACCGAAGCCGGAAGTATTTACGATTCTCAAAACTGGGTTGACCAAGGCATTCGTCTTCCATCATTTTCAATATGGGACACAGACGGCGAAGATACACTTGATTTCTCCGGTTACATTTCAAATCAAACGATTAGCTTGATCGAAGAGACATTCTCATCAGTCGGCGATAACACAAATACCAATGCAGATATCACTGATGCCCTTCAAAACGTAATATCTGTGGCGCAGGGTACTATCATCGAAAACGCAATTGGCGGAACAGGTGCGGACACTATTACTGGTAACGCCGTAAGTAATGTTCTCACGGGGAATGCCGGCAACGATATCTTGGATGGCGGAGACGGCATTGATTACGCCGTGTTTAACGTTGCTGCCTTTGCAGACCTTACCATCATAGAAAATGCAGATGGCACTTTCACAGTGACCGCAAATACAGGCACAGATGGCACCGATACACTCAGCAACATTGAATTTATACGCATCGGTAACGAAGATTTCGCACTCGGCGCTGAAGAACCCGATGATTCCATCAATGGAACGCCAAATAATGATGTCTTAGTCGGCACAAATGGCGACGATATCATCAATGGTTTAGCAGGTAACGACACGATTACTGGCGGCCTTGGAAATGATATTCTTGAAGGCGGCGGCGGTAGCGACATTCTTGACGGCGGCGCTGGACAAGACATGGTTTCGTACGAGACATCGACCAACCGCGTTGTCATCAACATGCTAACTGACTCCATCACAAGCGGTCATGCTACAGGCGATACATTCATTAGCATTGAAGACATTCGTGGAACACGATTTGCCGATACACTAACCGGAGACAGAGGCGACAATGTGTTTTACGGCGATGGCGGTTTTGACATTCTGTCCGGCTTTAACGGTGACGACACAATCTTTGGCGGCGCAGGTAATGACTTCATTACAGGCGGCGCGGGCGCCGACACTGTCGACGGCGGTACAGGCGACGACATGATGCGTTATGTCGGATCGCGAGAAGCCGTGACTGTTGACCTAGAGGCTGGGACTGCATTTGGCGGCGACGCTGAGGGTGACGTGCTTACAAATGTAGAGCGCCTGTTTGGCTCTAACCACGATGACACATTTACAGGTGACGCTCAGAACAATTGGTTATTTGGCGCAGCAGGTAATGACACGCTCGACGGCGGGGCAGGCATTGATAAATTCTTTGGCGGGGCTGGATCTGATACATTCGTATTCAGCGCCGGTGACGATTTCGTATATGTCGCAGACTTCCAAGACGATGTCGATAACATCGATTTCTCAAGCTACGGTTTTGACACAGTCGAAGACGCGCTGGCCAATATGAACCAATTTGGCGCGCATGTTCGCTTCTTTGTGGATGGCGACACGATGCTTATTCTAAATACAACGCTTGATGCTGTTGCAGATGACATCATCATTGATAATGGTGCATTAGTTTAAACGCTTCTCTCACCCCTTACTTTCAAACCCTTCGGCCTCCGGTCGGAGGGTTTTTCTTTGCCCGCATATCGCGCTTGCACCGCGCGTTATCCCTCGCTATGGAGCGCGCATTGGTGCTTGGTAAAACAAGCTTAATCGGGAATTCGGTACAGCCGCAGGCTTAATCCGAAACTGCTCCCGCAGCTGTAATCGGCAAGGCCGTCTGCATATGCCACTGAACTCGTTTCGGGAAGGCGCAGACATCCATTTGAGCCGAGAGTCAGAAGACCGGCCAATGACGTCGCCAGCGCGGCTTGGGCGGGATGCACCGAGGCGCATGGATCACAGAGCAATGCTCTGACCAATGACGACACCTTTAAATCAATCACCGCGCGGCCATATGCTGCGCGCAAAGGAGTCGTTATGACGCGTTACTTATTACTGGCCGCATCTGTGGCCGCACTTTCTGCCCCGGCATTTGGACAATCTTACGATGTTCCTCCGAATTGTATCATAGCAAGCATGCCAGTCATTGATGCAGAGACCATAGTGTCCAAAATGTGTGGGCGGGATTATGACGTCATCGCAATTGGGCAGCGTATCGACAACGCTAAATCAGATGAGCTCACCAGCGCAGTTTCTGTCATTGGACGCGATCTTGTCCAGGCGCGCGGCAATTCATATGTCACGGATCTTTTACGCACGCTCCCCGGAGTTTCAGTTAATCAATCCGGCCCCGCCGGCGGGCTGACACAAATTCGCCTTCGCGGATCAGAGGCCAGCCACACGCTCGTTATTATTGACGGTGTCGAAGTCTCTAATCCCAGTAGCGGCGAGTTTGATTTCTCCGGCCTTCGCGCCGAAGATATTGTCAAAATCGAAGTGTTACGCGGCGAGCAATCGGCGCTTTACGGCTCAGACGCTATTGCAGGCGTAATCAATATAATTACGCGCGCAGGCGCAATAGACCAAAAATTTACAGCCTCAGTTGAGGGCGGAAGTTTCGAAACATTTGAAGGCCAGATCTCCGCGGTCATTCCGTTTAAAATCGCAGCGTTGTCGATTAACGGCAATACCTTTATCACCGAAGGCTATGACATTTCCGGCCAAGGCGGCGAAGATGACGGGTCGCAAAGCAAAAGTCTTAATATCGGATTGAATCGAGTCTATTTGGGTGAGGTCTTAGTCTCAGGAAAATTTGGATATTCCCGTTTAGAAAATGAATTTGATAGCGATACCGATTTTGACGGCCTGCTGAACAACACAGATAGCAAGAGCGAACGCGACACCTATACGGGCCGCCTCGACGCTCGCTTTGACCTTTCCGGATTTGATAACCTTATCACGGCCAGCGCCAGCGAAACCACGACCGAAACTAATGGCGCATTTGGCAATGTCTCCGTCGGCTCGCGCGAGCAAATAAATTGGGCGGCAAAACGCGAAGTCGGTCAAGACCGCGTGCTGACGCTTATGGCGGAAATCGAGCAAGAGCAATATTCCATTACGCCGAGTTTTGCAGGCACGCCGATCAACCCTGAAAACAGTAATTCTGCATTAGCTGCCGACTACAAATTAAATGGCGAAACATGGCAGTTTTCCGCCTCCGCGCGGCAGGACTTTAATGACCGTTTTGATGATGCCACGACGTGGCGTATCGGCGCGGGATATAATTTTTCATGGGACGGACGCCTGCGTGCCTCCATCGGCAAAGGCGTGAAGAACCCGTCCTTGATAGAATTATTCGGGTTTTTTCCTGAAGCAAATTTTGTCGGTAATCCCGATTTAAAGCCTGAAAGCTCTATCGGATTTAATATGGGTTATGAGCAAAGCTTCAACGACGCCTCGCTCAGTATCGACTATTTCAAATCTGAACTAGAAGATGAAATTTTTACCGATTTCTCCGGCTTCCCGTTTCTGCCGCGCAACCGCGGCACAGACAGCACCCGTGAAGGCGTAGAGATTGAAAGCCGCTGGTCAGCAGACGAAACGCTAAGCCTGCGCGGCTCTGCAACTTTTCTCAACGCCGAGGAAAATGGCGTCACGGAAATCCGGCGCCCTGAATTACTCGCCAGCGCCACAGTCATTTGGACACCCATCAATGATCTATCTCTCAGCTTATCTGCCGATCATACGGGCGAGCAGCTTGATACGAAT
>CALLBH010000206.1 GCA_938001945.1 uncultured Robiginitomaculum sp. | reverse complement strand
CCTGATTGACCGCATTAGTGATGATACAATCTCCGGCAAAATCGCCAAAGGCGTGTTTGAGAAAATGTTTGATGGCGGCGGATCAGCCGATGAAATCATTGAGCGTGACGGTCTAAAGCAGGTCACCGATATGGGCGCAATTGAAGCCATGGTCGATAAAGTCATTGCCGATAACCCCGCCCAGGCCGAGCAAGCCAAAGAGAACCCGAAACTGCTCGGATTCTTTGTTGGGCAAGTCATGAAAGCCTCGGGTGGCAAAGCTAATCCCGGCGTAGTGAACCAAATTTTGCGTAAGAAACTGGGTGGTTAAATCGTGAGGAATATTTCCCCTCGTCCTTCGAGTCCCCGCCCCCTCATCCTATGGATGCGTGTTCGGCCTCAGGATGAGGTGAAATATACTCTATGATTATGGGCAACATGACCCGCACCAAAATCATGGGCATTGTCAATGTCACCCCGGACAGCTTTAGTGATGGCGGGCGCTATGATAGCGCCGAGCTTGCGGTGAAACACGCACTGGCTTTGCATGACCAGGGCGCGGATATCCTTGATATTGGCGGCGAGAGCACGCGGCCCGGCGCCGTTGAAATTAGCGTCGCCGAGGAAGCCCTGCGCGTTGTCCCTGTCATCATGGCGCTGCGCGAGCAGGAACGCCAGCGTGACCTGACGCTGACATTATCCATAGACACCCGCAAAGCCGCCGTCGCGCAGCAAGCCATACTGGCGGGTGCGGATATCTGGAATGATGTCAGCGCGCTAAGCTTTGATGAGGGCTCTCCCGATATGGCGGCTAAGCTTGGCTGTGAGGTCATCTTGATGCATGCCCAAGGCATGCCTGAAACCATGCAGGACAATCCGCGTTACCAAGACGTGCTGATGGAAGTCTGTGATTACCTAAGCGCGCGTGCGGACGCGGCAATCGCGGCGGGCGTCGAGAAAAGCAAAATCACGCTCGACCCCGGCATTGGGTTTGGCAAAACGCTGGAGCATAACCTCGCGCTTCTTCGGCATTTAGACGACATTAAAGCGCTCGGTTACCCTGTCCTAATGGGGGCAAGCCGCAAGAGTTTTATCGGGCGAATTGATGGCTCCACCGCCGATGACCGCCTCGGCGGCTCGCTGGCTGCGGCGCTTTATTCGGTTAAGGGCGGCGCGGATATTCTGCGCGTTCATGACGTCGTTGAAACGGTGCAGGCGCTTACGGTTTGGGGAGCGATTGCAAACCCTTAAACCCGCTCACCCCGTTGAAAAACGGGGTCCATCACCCGTTCTAGCGAATAAGGCTTTGGTCAAAATATCGCGCGGAATTATAAAGCTCATCTTCTGAAATTCCGAGATATAAGTCCTCCCAATATGGATTGAGCTTTTCGAGCATTTCAATTTTCCAACTGCGCTTCCATTCTTTGATTTTCCGTTCACGCGCAAATGCGCCTTCGCGAGTCTCGTGAAGTTCAAACCACACAAGACGTTTGCAGCCATGAGTCTTCGTAAACCCTTCAAAGTCCCCATCACGATGTTGCTGTATTCGATAAATTAAATCATCGGTGTGACCTGTATATAGTGTGCCTTGTTTTCGGTTTGTGACGATATATGTAAAGAACATGAGCCTTAGTAATTCAAATTCTACTCAAACGAAAGTATGGGTGATGGACCCCGACTTTCGTCGGGGTGAGCGGAACTAAACATATGACCCAATCTTCGAATTACCCCCGCATCCTCATCATCGCCGGCTCAGACTCCGGCGGCGGGGCGGGCATTCAAGCGGACATCAAAACCTGCGCGGCATTTGGCGTCTATAGCGCGACGGCGATTACGGCGATCACTGCGCAAAATACGCTCGGCGTGCAAGCGGTTGAGGCGCTTTCGCCCGCTATGGTCACGGCGCAGATATCTAGCGTGCTGACCGATATTGGCGCGGATGTTGTGAAGATCGGAATGCTGGCAAACCGCGAAATTATTGACGCCGTGGCGGAAGCGCTAGAGGAGCATGCGCCGGATATATCCATCGTGCTTGACCCCGTTATGGTCGCAACCAGCGGCGATAAATTGCTCGATGACGACGCGATAGAGGTGCTAAAAACACGCCTGATTCCGATGGCCGAAGTGATTACGCCGAATGTCCCCGAGGCCGCGGCGCTCACGGGACTGCCCTGCGAAGATTTAGAGCAGCTCCAAGCGGCAGGGCATGCCCTGCTAGAGATGGGAGCCTTTAGCGCGCTGATGAAAGGCGGGCATCTGGACACGGGCGCGATGATGCATGACTTGCTCGTGACCGAAGATAGCACCAGCTATATGTCCGGCCCGAAAATTCACTCGCGCCACACCCATGGCACGGGCTGCACGCTAGCCAGCGCCGTAGCTTGCGGGTTGGCAACGGGGCAATCGCTCGAGACGGCCGCGCAGGCCGCAAAAGACTTTGTCTATGACGGGATTAAAACTGCGCCCAAATTAGGCAGCGGCGGGAAGGGGACACACGGTCCGCTTAATCACGGCCTTAATGCGGTTGAGGTTTCACCTGACGCCGCTGACGCTTAGGCCGCGCGATAAATACACCCAGCAGGATGATAGCCAGCGCGAGGACGGCGCGATATTGAAAGTCTTCACCCAATATCCAAACGCCCGCAATGACCGACACGACAGGCGGGAAATAATTGATTTTCGCCAGCGCGCTTGGCCCGGACTTTTCGACGACCCACAAATATAAAACAATCCCAATTCCAGTTGAGCCTACGCCCAAGCCTAGAACCATATACCACCCCATTGCGGCGGGGAGGGTGTCCGGAATGCCGGATGATACGGCCATGATTGTGGATGTGACCGCCGCGCTAATCAGCATAATCATAGAGCCAACCAAGGCAGAAGTTTCGGGCGCGCGCTTGGCGGCGACAGTTGTAAAGGCATAGAAAAATGCTGCGCCGACAATCGTAAGTTGGGCTTTCCAATCCTCGATTAAAGCAAGTGAAAAATTATCGGGAAGAAACAGGATCACAATCCCGAAAAACCCGACCACAAAGCCTAAAAACTTGCGCCATGTCAGCGGCTCATTTGCGAAGAAATGCGCCATGATAATCGTCATGATGGGCATGGCGCCCACGATAATCGCCGAAATTCCGCTATCCACCGTGACTTGCCCGATAGAGATGAGCCAAAAGGGGAGCACCATGCCCACCGCGCCGAGAAATATATATACCGCCCAGCGTTTATCATTCAGTTTCGGCAGGCGGTGGCCCCGCAAATAGGCAAAAATCGTGACAAGTATCGCGCCCAAAATACAGCGCATACTCACGAGCCATATGGGCCGAATATAATCCACGCCCACGCCGACCATTGTGTAGGCTGTCCCCCAAATCAAAATTAGGATGACGGCCACGCCGATAAAGACCGGCATAGGCAGCCCCTCATTTGGGGCGGAGGAATCGGATGGCGCGCTCATGGAAGTGCCGTCACAGATTGCGCCGCGGGGGTCAATGGAGTTTAGGGGGATGAGCGGGATGGAAAGAAGGATATTACGATATATCCTTGCTTCTGGGATGAGGTTGAGAACGCATTTCGTTCTTATTCACCGTCATCCTCTGGCTTAACCAGAGGATCCATTCCTCCGCCTAAATTTAATCTCCGACCACTTAAATCGCTGTTTTGCATCGTATTTTCATGCGCTGTACTTTGTGGCGCCATGGATCCTCGTGTCAGGAACGAGTCGAACCGGCGCACCGGATGACGACAGTGGGGTAGTCCGTCATATATTTCAACAGATACATCCCTGCCACTTGATCCTGCCCTATGTTGAAGATGTTCTTTTCTTCACGGGGCAGGCAAGCGCGCGTTGGCTGGCTGGAAGAAAAGGCGGCGTGGGAGAGAAGAAGGTGAAGCGCGCCTTTGGATATCCCGCTGGTGAGAGCTATGGCGACTAACCCTCAGCCGATGGCCGCCCGCAGCCGCGTCGCCGTGCTGTGACTTGGGCAGAGTTCTAAGTCACATGTTGCCTTAGCGGAGCGATCTGTGGGGGTGGCAGGGACTTTTTTAGACGAAACGCTTTTTTACCACAGGTCACACCTGTCTTTCTTAGTCCCGCACGGACAGCCCCACTTAACAAAACATCGAAGACA
>CALLBH010000205.1 GCA_938001945.1 uncultured Robiginitomaculum sp. | reverse complement strand
CGTGGGTTCGAATCCCATCCTCACCTCCAGAGCTCCCCTAAAATCTGTGGCTTTCCAAGCGAGCGCGAGCGCACAGCTTTGACCGCTTGACGGTCAAAGCCATAATTGACACGCAGCAAAGCTGCGGGGAAAGCGTGCCATAGGTTTGTAGCCTAACGTGGGCTTCGTCCCATCCTCACCTCCAGAGCTTTTCTTAAGCATCGCAACCGATACGCACAAATTACTCTGTGCTTATTCGGCGCGCTTTACTCTAAATTCATGATGAATCCGTTTTAAGGTTTTTAGCGCTGAAAATCTGGACATCATTCATCTTGAATTGCCTATCCCATTATGGCGCTAGAGCTTGATGCCTGATCCATGGGAGTGGTTGAGACAGCCTAAGGCTTTTAGCGCCGAAATGCCGTGTGAACCCCCTCGCGCCCCACCCCTATCGTTTGCGAGGGGTTCACGCGGCCATCGTGACATCCCTAGAGTTACGCTTAGTCTTGACCTGCTACCGCGCGTTCTTTTTGGATAAGGCTTACGATACGCCCGCCGAGCTGCCGTCCGCCATACAAACTCAGATGATCATCATCGCGGTAAATCAAACGACCATTGATCATGCGGTTACATGTCGGCGCGCCGGGCTTGCAAAAAATTGGCATCGGATCAAAGAATATTGCGCCCTCATCTTGGGAGACACGTTTTAAGACGGCGATAACAGGCGCGTTGCGGGCGCGCGATTGCTCTTGGGTAAATCCATGGCAATTTTCCATCGCCTTATCCACGCTGCGCAGATAAGGCCGAGACAAGCACTGCAAAGGATCAACGCCGGGATTAGGAACGGGGCCAACAATGATGGGCGTTATGCCGCGCGCTTTGATGGCGCGAACCGTATCGATTAATCCGGATTCAAATTGGGCTTGGGTGGCCTCAACAGTATATTCAAAATCCTGGTCTATGGGTCCCAAATATCTTGGCTGAACAAAATGCTCATGAGAAGGACCTACGGTTTCCCAATACAAGGCCCACCGCGCATGAAGAATAATAAAATCAGGTTTGGACGCAAAAATATTCTCAAAATCTTCGTTCGAGTTTCCGCTATACCCGACAGACGCCCGACCGCCCGTGACATGTAGATGCGTATTCATTAATGGCACGCGGCCGCCGCGCGACATCGCAACGCCTGTTACGTGTTCACGCTTCATAGCATTGGTTAATCCCGCGGCCAAAGCATTGGAATGACTGTCCCCGATAATGGCGATATCTATATTTTCGCGGCGGTCCCCAAAGACACATAACGCTCGCATGGACGGGTCAAATGCGCGGCGTTCACAATTGGGGTTAGGGACTTCGCGCGTGGCCTCCACAACCTTGCGAAGCTCCGGTGACAATCGCCACGCCCAGCCCTCTTGGTTCCAAATATGGCTGGACGCAAAAACAACGCCTAACACAATTGGCGCGAGCGCGGCGGGCACAGCCATGCGGTCTTTGCCCGCCGACTCCGTCCATGTTTTGCGAAATGGCGTTTCAATAAAGCGATAGGATAAATAGGCGAGAACGAGCGAGACAAGAACCACACAGATCATGATAACCGGCGATAAATCTGCGCCGAAAATATAACGCGCAAATATAATAACGGGCCAATGATAGAGATATAGCGAATATGAAATCTTGCCAAAAAAAACGACACCCGGATTAGATAGCGCGGGCCGAGACACAAAATTCGCTCCGCCCATAATAATCATCACAGCGCCCGCAACGGGGAGCAGCAAAATCGCCGCAAGATTATCAAAGCGCGCGCCAAGCCAGAAACCGGCCATGATCACAACAAGCCCGGCAAACGTTAAAACTGCGCCAATCGGGTTTGCCGCAGAGGCGTCTTCATCACGTTTTATATTTAAAAAAACCAAACAGGCCCCTGCCCCAAATTCCCAAACCCGAAAAGGCATAAGATAAAATGCAGCGTCATAATGTTTGACCTGCACGAGCCACATCGCGGCGAAACTGATGAGGGATAAAATAAGGAGTAATCCAAATTTCCCCGCACGACCAAAAAATGCGGCCCCAAAAATCAACAGCGCAGGCCAGACGAGATAAAACTGCTCTTCTACACCAAGAGACCAATAATGAATGAACGGCTTTACAGAACCCTCGAGGTCAAAATATCCGGTGCTCAGCCAGAAATGAATGTTAGCCACGCCAAGCGATGCATAAATTCCAGACTGCCCCGCAGCTTCGTAATGGATGGGACTGAAGATAATCCCCGCCGCAAGCAATGTTAAAATGATCGCCGCGATCAGCGCAGGCAGTAATCGCCGCGCGCGGCGAATGTAGAAATCAAAAAACGAGAATGATTTTCCCGGCGCGGATTTCATAATCAGGGATGTGATTAAAAATCCGCTCAGCACAAAGAACACATCAACGCCGAGATAGCCGCCCGTAATGACATTTGGCAAAAGGTGAAACGCAAAAACGCCGAGCACTGCGACGGCGCGAAGACCATCAAGCTCGGGGCGATAGGATAATGTCGGTTCAGTCATATATGCCGCTCAGCGTCTCTATTCATAAGAGCGTATATCCTACACAGGACAGCGCGCACAGGGTCAAATTTGATGCGCCTAATTATGCCCAAAATAAGGCAATAATCTCACATATATTTCATTCGATATACCGAGTCCCGTCATGTAGATAGCGCTACTTATTCTTACAAAGGAGAATAGATATGACGAAAACATTTTTGATTTCAAGCGTAGCCGCCGCAACGATTTTTGCCTCGGCTTGCTCAACGACCGGTAACATGGAGCGCGACGCAGCCGTCGGCGCAACCGTCGGCGCAGTCGCCGGAGCGATCATTGGCAACAATGTCGGTGACGGCGACGCCAAAACAGGCGCAGCTATTGGCGCTGTTGTTGGCGGTGCAGGCGGAGCCTATTCCGGTTACCAAAAAGACCAAAACCGCACGCAAGCCAATGGCGCGGACACATATTATGACGAAGCCGCAGGCCGTTATTTCACGGTCGATACGCGCACAGGTAAAACATATTGGGAAAACGGCACATTACGCCGCTAGCCCAATCTTAATTTAAATATCAGAGCCTCGCGCGAAAGCGCGAGGCTCTTTTTTTATGTCTGCAAACCGTCTAAGCCGCCCTATGAATTACGATGTCATCATTATTGGCGCGGGCGCGGCGGGGTTGTTTTGCGCGGGGCGGGCAGGCGCGCGGGGCAAGCGTGTGTTATTGCTGGATCACGCCAAGACGCCCGGCGAGAAAATTCGCATTAGCGGCGGCGGGCGGTGTAATTTTACGAACATTCATAGCGGGCCGGATAATTTTATTTCCGGCAATCCGCATTTCGCCAAAAGCGCGCTGTCGCGGTTTACGCCTTATGACTTTATCGCGATGGTCGAGCGTTACGGCATAGCTTGGCATGAAAAGCATCAGACAGGCATGCAGCTGGGTCAGCTCTTTTGTGACAAGTCCAGCCAGCAGATTATCGATATGCTGCTGACGGAATGCAAAAAAGGCGGCGTGGATGTGCGGCTCTCTACCGAGATAAAGTCGGTCAGTCATGATGGCCAATACAAAGTGGAAACCGCCGCTCAAAGCTTTACCGCGCAAAACCTCGTCATTGCGACGGGCGGCTTGTCTATTCCCAAAATGGGGGCAAGCGGGTTTGGCTATAAAATCGCAAAACAATTTGATGTGCCGTTGACGGAAACCCGGCCCGGTCTTGTGCCGCTGACCTTTACCGGAGAGCAGGATGATACGTTAAAGGCCCTTGCCGGAACCGCCGCGCCTGCGCGCGTTTCATGCGAGAGCGCGGCATTTAATGAAGCGATACTCCTCACGCATCGCGGGATGAGCGGTCCGGCCATTTTGCAAATTAGTAGCTATCTTGCGCCGGGTGAAGAGGTGAATATTGCGCTGTTAAATTCAGACGCGGCGCGCGATTTATTACTCGGCGCGAAACGCGATCACCCCAAATCAAATATCACCACTTTACTTTCGGGCCATATGCCTAAACGCCTTGCGGAATATTTTACCGATGATCTGGAGACAACACGTCTAGCTGATATGAAAGATGATACGCTCATCACGCTCGCCGAAACCCTTTCAAACTGGACGCTTCGCCCTGCTGGAACTGAAGGCTATCGCAAAGCCGAAGTTACGCTTGGCGGCGTCGATACGCATGCGTTAAATTCCAAAACCATGATGGCGAATACAGTCGACGGACTATATTTCATCGGTGAGGTCGTCGACGTCACGGGTCATCTGGGCGGGCATAATTTCCAATGGGCCTGGGCGAGCGCAAGCGCCTGCGCAAAGGCGCTTTAAGTCAACCCTGTCCAGAGCAGTCGCAAACCCACGAC
This sequence comes from uncultured Robiginitomaculum sp., assembly GCA_938001945.1. Taxonomy (GTDB): domain Bacteria; phylum Pseudomonadota; class Alphaproteobacteria; order Caulobacterales; family Maricaulaceae; genus Robiginitomaculum. The sequence continues at coordinate 4,489 of CALLBH010000205.1, read as the reverse complement.
GAATAATAAGCTATACATAATCTTATAAAACAGGCCGTGATCGATGCGGCGCACCATCCAAACTCCGGCCCAAACCCCAAGCGGGGCAAGCGGAATCAGCATGAGCGATATTTTCAAATTCTCAAAACCGAGTTGCCCGAGCATCGCGTAAGGCACAAGTTTCACAAGGTTCACGACGGCGAAAAACACGGCCGCCGAGCCTGCAAAAACACGCGGCGGCAAGCCTTGGGACAATGCGTAAATCTTAAATGGCGGGCCACCCGCATGAGCCATGAAGCTGGTGAGCCCTGCAAAGAAACCTGCGATCACTGCGGCGATTGAATTATCCTTTAGCCATGATGATTTTCCAGTCTTACGCAGCGCGCCAAAAACTTTGTAAATGACAAAACCCAGCGCGATTAAGCCCACTAATATCCGAATGTGGTCATCGCTAAAATATTTCGCGAGCAGCCCGCCCGCAATAATTCCAATAATCGCTGCAGGCAGCAATTGCATCACAAGCGATTTAGAAAAATCTTTGCGATAGGCGCTTACGGAGAACACATCCATCGCGATGAGTATGGGAAGCATTATCCCCGCCGCTTGGACAGGCGAAATGGTCAGCGCCATTAATGGAACAGCAAATACCGCCATACCGCCCAGCCCGCCTTTGGACACGCCTGTAATCAAGACAGCCGAAATAGCGCACAGCCAAAATATGGGATCAGTCATCACGTCGTGAATTACTCCAAAGGAATAGAAATATTCATGGCGCGTCCACCGCGCAGCACGTCCAAATCAAGCCGCCCCGCTATGTTGGCCTTTTGGAAAAGACGTCCGAATTCCGGACGACCCTTGGTAATATCTTCCCCGCCAATCGCTGTGATGATATCGCCATTTTCCAATTGGAACCGACTTAAATCTGCGGTCGGCAAGCGCGCGGATATACGATAGCCTGTAATAAATCCGCCGTCTTGGACGGGCTCGATTTGCATCTCTGATAAAAATTTCGCGGGATCAAACTCGATGTCATCTAGTTCATCAAGATCCACGTCCGGCGCGTCCTCGGGCTCAGGCTGAACGACGCTCATTACTCCGCCGCGATCTTCGATTGTTAAGCGCTCCAGCGCGCCGTTTTGCGAAATGACGACATAGTCGGGATTAACCGCTTCGAGCGTAACGCCTGACATAATCTCTTGGCCAACCGCGTAGCCTTTTTGCGTGCCGTCCGGCGTTTGAATCGTCGCGCGCGCAGGCGTTCCGGTAATTCGCCCAAAGAGTTTCAAATTTAGCGTTGTTTCCGGCGCGTCTTCGAAATCTTGGCGCGGCGCATTTTCGCTGCCGCCCGGGTAAAAAGGATCAAAATTCGGGTCAACGGCAAGTGTCGCTGCTGCCTCATTTTGCGCGCCGCGCACTCGAACTTCGGGCTGAACCCAATGCGAGCTTGGCGCGGCAAACAACATCACCGCGCGGATTAAAAGATAGAGTCCAAAGAAAGCGATCAGCACAGCCACCAGCTTTGCGATATTTCGCGTCATATTCGAAGATGATGCAGTTTGGGCCATAGGCTGCTCTAACGTGAGGGCTATAAATTATCAATGCACTTGCGCGCGCCGGGGCGGCAAATTATGCGAAGGGTGATGAACGCAATCTTTGATATGAATTTGACAGCCATAGAGTGGGCCGCCAGCGCGCTTTTGCTCGCGGTACTGATTATACTATCCATCATTGATTGGCGCACATTTCGCTTGCCGAATATCTACACTTTTCCCCTAATTTTAACGGGTCTGATTTATAGCTATTTTTTTGGGGATATTCTCTTATCCGTCGCGGGCGCAGTCATGGGTTATCTTGTCTTTGTTGCTCTTGAGATAGGATATAAAAAACTGCGCGGTCGGGACGGGCTGGGGCGCGGGGACGCAAAGCTTCTCGCAGCGGGCGGGGCGTGGTGCGGTCTGCTGGCTCTGCCCTTTATCGTTTTGATCGGTAGCGCCAGCGCGCTGGCCGCCTTGCTGCTTCCCAGCGTTAGAGCGCGCGGCAATAGCGGGCAACTCCCCTTTGGGCCCTTTCTAAGTTTCGGAATATTTATGACGTGGCTTGCGCTGCAAATGGCGGGATATTAACATTAACGGCCGCAACTCGACAGGCCGACAACGGGAATAACGCGGTCAAACTCCGCCCCGCCGCTTACCCGCAGCACGCCTTCTTTATAGCGCGTGCCATCTGTAATCGTCTGCGCGTCGCCGAGCGATAATTCTAGAACTTTATCGCCGCTGATCAAACTCTGCACAGAACTTTGCCGCTGAGCATTCGTCTCGCCCTGCGATGTGACGCGTGCAGCGCGGCTTTGCGTTCCGTCATACCATTGTCCGGATCGCGCGCTGGCTTGCGTAAATAATATAAAGCGATTAGGCGCGGTGCGCTCCCATACAAACATCGCGCATTGACCTGCGCCGAGATTTTGCGGCGCGAGTTGGCCTGCTGCGGCTTTGGGCGCGACCGGCCTAGGCGTTGTCATGCCCTGCACTGCCGCGCAGCTGCTGAGCGTGAATGCCATGATTATACCAATAAGCCGAGTATCCATAAAAGTCCTTACCGCCAATTTCCTGTCTCCGATAGGGTCAGGCGCTGCGCGTTTCCGCTAAAGCCAAAACTTTGCAGATAGGGCACAATTTGTGCTTCGGGATTTGTGCTGACAATATCTGCGCGATATGTGCCATTGCCCGAGAGCTGCAATGTAACCTCAATGCGGTTTCGACCTTTAAGCCCTGTAAGCTGGGCCATCAGCAAACCTTCTTCGCGGCACGTAATCGGGCCGGATAATTCAGGCCCGCTCCAGCGCAAATAATTTGCGTTTCGCGCCAAAATATCTGTTCGCGCGGTTCCGCGCCCGGATGCGCAAAAGGGCTCAAATGTGAACGTGCTCATCTCAATCTCAATATCGCCCAGAAATCCCGCAATGCGCGGGTCCGTAGGTTTGAAACTTTGCAGAGAACCGGAAAGGCGAAAATCATTTAATTGACGATGTGACCCTGTGCCTGAAATATGCGGCGGGCCAGAACTCTTAAATTCAATATATGCGTCACCCGTCAAAAACTGCTTTGGGTCAACTGTGTAAGCAATCGGTTTAATCCCAATACCCTCATTTGGAAGAATGCTCCCGCGCCAAATAGTGCCCGTAAATGTGGCCTGTGATTTGACTTCATCCGGCGCGAATAGACCCGCGGCCCAGCGGGATGGAAAATGAGCCATAAGCGTAAATAGCGCGATGAAAATCGCGGCAAGAATAGCCAGCCCGCGCATTACGGCGCGGGGGTCGTATAGGTAATCTGCGCGTTGACGACCCCATTATCCGCGCGGCCAATTATGGCTTGGTCAATCGTCGTCTCGTACCCGCCCTCAATGGCGCGCATAAAGGCAAAGACATCCGCCGCGCTTTGGTCCTCGAACCAGACGGTCACCGTATTATTTGAACCGGGCTGAACGCGGCTAATATTTAGCTCTTGCTCGCGCGCTTTGGTAATGAGAATTGCGCGCGAAAACGCCTGACGCGGCGCGGCATCAGAGCTCGCAATAGAGAGGCTCGGCGCATTGCCCGCAACAAAGGCATAGTCCTGTTTTGCTTTTTGCAGCGCCGCCGCCGTGTCGCTGCGATAAGAGAGATAAGGCATCAGGATAAATTGAATAAGAATAAACAGCCCAATCAGAGCTGCCGCGCCGAGCACCAGCATCCGTTCGCGCGGCTCGCGATTATCCATAAAGCTTAACAGGCTCATGACCCGCCCCCAGTCAGCACGGCTTCGCCGACCAATACGCCATTTTGCTCCCGCACCCCGCCGACAGATAAATCTCCGCCGCGTGATTTTACGGCCGCCTGAAACGCGCTCGCTGTTTCAAAGGCCGGATAGTTAAGCGTTAAAATGAGGCGCGCATTTTGCCCATCATAACGCATGGTCTCGACGCTTACGCCCTCAATAGATTGCGCCGATGCCAGCGCCATATTGGCCAGTTGAGAATAGCCCAGCGTCACTTGCCCGCCGCCATCAAGGCGGTTTCGAAGCGCGCGGGCAGGATTGCCGCGCGGGGGCTGTCCCGTCGCATCCGTATACATCTTGGCCATGTCCGCTTTTAGCATTTGTGTTTGCGCGGCCGCGGCGCGCAGTTTCGAAGCGTCCAGCAGCAGCGCAGCTATGCCCGCAAAAGCAAGCGTAGCGGCGGCGGCGCGCCACGGCGCAAAACCGCCTGCGCTACCGCCAAATAATGCGCGGCGCACTGCAAATTCATCTTGGAGTAAATTCGTCGCTTTGGATGTATCAAACAGCGCCGCCAATTGCGCGGCATCCACAAGACCGGCCCGCGCGGTCATATCGGCGTCCCAGCCCGCATCATCGGTAAGGGCCACAGGCGCGGCGGCGATGATTTGCTCAAAAAACCGCAATGGAGCCGTCCCTTCGGGCAGTAAATCAAAATCAGCATAGATCGCAGCGGGCGTAATTCCCGCCCGCGCTAA
>CALLBH010000204.1 GCA_938001945.1 uncultured Robiginitomaculum sp. | reverse complement strand
ATTCTTAGATTTAACACTATCAGCTCGTTTCACGTAAGTCGAATAAAGCTTGAGAATCAAATATGTTCAAACCTACAAAACGAACTCATCCATATTTAAGCCTGGCATTGATAGATTGCGGCCAGGCTAGCGCGCTAAAATCACACTTAAACTTCGCTCTATATTGGCTTATTCATTTCAAATAGCTTAGTCATATAGATAATGCCAAGATCAACTTTGGCCTGTTTGATTAATAGGAAAAGCAAATATGCGACTGTCTAGTCATTCATTGGAGAGCGCAAAAGTTGCCCGCCCTGCCTATGATCGTAAATCCAAAGGAATTGGCATTGTTCACTTTGGGCCGGGTGCATTTCATCGTGCACATCAAGCTGTATTTACCGACGACGCAATGGCCAAAAGCGGCGGGGATTGGGGCATATGCGCAGTCTCTTTGAATAGCGCGCGCGCCGCAGATGCGCTGTCGCCTCAAGATGGATTATACACTTTAGCCATCCGCGATAAGCGCCCTGATTTTAGAATTATCGGCGCAATTAAGCGCGTTCTTTTTGCAAAGACGAATCCGCAAGATGTTATGGACATATTATGCGCGGCGAGCACAAAATTTGTTACACTAACCATTACAGAAAAAGGTTATGCCTTATCTGGGGACGGAACGTTAGACATATCCAATTCCATGATAAAATCCGATATTGAGACGCCCCAAAACCCGACATCCGCGATGGGATACATCGTGGCAGCTACGGCCAAACGCCGTGCACATAACATTGAGCCGCTCACGATTATATCGTGCGATAATCTACCGAGTAATGGCCGTAAATTAAGGTCAGCCTGCGTAGAATTAGCTGAGCAAACTGACCCCAATCTCGCGCAATATATATCCAGCAATCTTCGCTTCCCCAATACAATGGTCGATAGCATTACGCCCGCCACTGATGACGCCGTTCTAAGTTTAGTGGAAGAGGAGATTGGGTTATCCGATAACGGCGCTGTTCAGCGCGAAGCGTTTACCCAGTGGGTTATCGAAGATATCTTGCCCGATGATCGCCCTGATTGGGCTAGCGCAGGCGCGATTATAACTGATGATGTCGAAGGATATGAAAACACAAAACTGCGCATTCTCAACGGGGCGCATTCAACGCTAACCTATTTAGGATTACTCGCAGGCCTTCAAAGCGTGGAGGAGGCCATAACTCATGCCCCGCTTCGGGCCTTTGTCGACACGCTCATCACCACCGAAACCATCCCCACAATAGATCCTCCCGCGGGACTTGATTTAGAGACCTACTGGGCGTCGATAATTGCGCGTTTTGAGAATCCGCATATTCGGCATAACCTTGAGCAAATATCACATGATGGCTCACAGAAAATTCCGGCGCGTATATTCCCGGTGATCCAATTTCATACCGCTAATGGCCGCGTCCCCGCCCATGCGTGTTATGTCGTAGCGGCCTGGATCGAGTTTAATCGCCAGCGCCGCGCCGCGGGTCATGCACCTGTTGACGGATATTTATCACAGAATGAGAACACCCTGCCCGCGCCGACATTGCCCTCCGGCGATTATTGCGACGCCTTTCTCAATAACGCTGCTCTCATTCCTAAATATATTCAAAACAATGTAGATGTAGGGCGCGCAATTATTAGAGACTGCCAAGCGATTAGCGAGAATGGGGTTCTGTGCCCCTCACATTTCAACTAGACAAATAAACTGGACGTATTCCCCATGAAAATTACAAATATCAAAGTCATCGTGACCTGCCCTGATCGCAATTTCGTCACAGTCAAAATTGAAACTGATGAGGGCACATATGGCATTGGGGATGCGACGTTAAATGGCCGTGAACTCGCTGTTGCGTCTTATGTCGAAGACCACATTGCCCCGACATTGATCGGGAAAGATGCAGGCCGGATCGAAGACATTTGGCAATATTTATACCGCGGCTGTTATTGGCGGCGCGGGGCCGTCACAATGTGCGCTATCGCAGGAATTGATACTGCGTTATGGGACATCAAAGCCAAAGCGGCAGGCATGCCACTTTATCAACTGCTAGGCGGAAAATCACGAGACGGCGTCATGGTCTATGGCCACGCCAATGGCCGCGACATTGAAGAGACGTCAGACGAAGTCGCCAAATATTTAGACATGGGATACAAAGCTATTCGCGCGCAAACAGGCATTCCCGGCCTGTCATCCACCTATGGCGTCTCCAAAGACAAGATGTATTACGAACCCGCAGATGGTAATCTCCCGACGGAAAATATCTGGAGCACAAGCAAATATATCCATCACATTCCAAAGCTTTTTGATACACTACGGGAGCGCTTTGGATTCGACGTTCATCTGCTCCATGACGCGCATCATCGTTTAACGCCCATCGAAGCGGGTCGCGTCGGAAAATCACTCGAACCCTATAATCTGTTCTGGCTCGAAGACAGCGTTCCCGCCGAGAATCAAGAAGCCTATCGTATCATACGCCAGCACACGACAACACCGCTTGCAGTGGGTGAAGTTTTTAACTCGGCCTGGGATTGTAAACTCCTCATCGAAGAAGGGCTTATTGATTATATTCGCAGCACAGTTGTCCACGCCGGGGGTATTTCGCACCTCAAGAAAATCTTCGAATTCGCCGCAATGCACCATGTGCGTTCGGGCTCACACGGGGCGACAGATTTATCTCCTGTCTGTATGGGCGCAGCTTTGCATTTGGACACAGCAATTTATAATTTCGGCGTGCAAGAATATATGCGTCACACTGAAAAAACTGATGAAGTTTTCCCTCATGCTTACACGTTCAAAGATGGATATTTACACCCCGGTGATACTCCGGGACATGGCGTTGATATTGACGAAAAACTCGCCGCCAAATATCCATACCAACGCGCTTATCTTCCTATAAATCGGCTGGAAGATGGGTCCATGTTTAACTGGTAACCCAAAACCCGTCCAAAATTACTGCGTTAAATTTTAGTGCTCATCTGAAAGCTTGGTGTGTAAGCGAGCCTGACAATCGTAACAACATTTGGTCCATTCCATGTGACTCGATCAATGATGAATATCGCAGTGCCAGTGGCTACATTTAGTATTTTCGCCTCTGCATCCGACGCATTCGCTGCAGAGAAAGTAATCTCACCCTTACTGAAAAGCGCATTCTCAACGAGCCACTCATTTGCACTGATCTGCGTTAAATCTGCGTCCAACACATTTGGGACCATATCTGTGTTGACCCAGCGCGTTTCATACATGAAAGGCTTTTTGCCGGCTTGGTGCAGCGTCGTTAAATATAGAGGCGCAGCCTGCGTCTCTCCCATAATGTTTTGAATATGTTTGGGTGCAGATTTCTGTTTACGGCGGAGAGTCTTGTGGGAATAGACCTGCCCGCTTTGCTCAACTTCGCGCCGCGTGATGGAAATATCAAGTGTGGCTTTTCGAACAGGATGAAGCGCAACCCGTGTTCCCGCCTTGCGACGACGATCCAAAAAACCCTCTTGCGCAAGTTGGCGCAGAGCGCGGTTAACTGTCGCTCGCGCGCAGCCAAATTCAGCAGCAAGATCTACTTCGCCCGGAATAAGGTCCCCGGGTTTCCATAACCCGTCAGAAATACGGCGTGACACTTCGGCGTGAAGCGATTGCCAAGTTATGCGCTTTGCGCTCAAAGTCTTTCCCTTAGCGATTTCAAGCAGTATTTATATTTTGCTGTTATGACATCATGTTTGATGTGCCGTCCCTCTTGGACCAGATGACGGCCTGCAGACCAAACGTCGGTAATCATCTGCGTATCTCCGGCAAATATGAAACTATCCAGCAACATGTCACCTTCGCGGCCCAGTAAGTCAACATGCTCGGCATCTAGCGCAAGCATATCGGCAAGATGGCCAACCTCTATTGCTCCACTATTTCTCCCCGCCGCCTGAGCGCCGCCTTTTACAGCGCCATCAAAGAGCATGCGTCCATTGGATATTGTTTCCGTTGCCAGAACGGCGCGCGCACGGTGAATAAGGCGCTGTGAATATTCCAGCCCTCGAAGCTCTTGGGCAAATGAAATACGAACATTAGAGTCGGACCCTACACCGAAACGTCCTTCATGTTCAAAATAACGAACGGCGTCAAATATGCCGTCCCCTAAATTCGCCTCCGTAATCGGGCACAATCCCGCGACAGCCTTAGACTTAGCCACAGCAATCGTTTCGTGAGGTTTCATTTGCGTAAGATGAATAAGACACCACCGCTCATCAACATTGTGGTAGTCATAAAGCCATTCCACAGGACGCGCGCCGTATGCGGCGACAACCTCATCGACTTCACCCATTTGCTCAGCAAGATGCATATGCACCACATCATTGGGACGCAAAGAGATGACCTCAGCTAACGCCTCGCGGCTGACAGCCCTCAAAGAGTGCGGCGCAACGCCAAGCCGGGCATCCGCGGGCAAATGTTTTAGCGCCTTACTTGCCCCGGAGAGTAGCTTTTGGAATCGGGCTATCTCATTGCCAAATCGGACTTGCCCGGAACCTAAGGCGCGACCATCACATCCGCCTTGCGCATAAAGCACAGGTAAAAGCGTTAAGCCGATCCCTGTCTCTTGCGCCGCAGCGATTATACGCTCCGATAGCTCGGCAAGATTATCATAGGGCGTTCCGTCTTTTTGGTGATGCAAATAATGAAATTCAGTATTGGCCGCATAGCCTGCCTCAAGCATTTCCATCTGAACAAAGGCTGCAATCGTTTGAACATCGTGCGGCGTTAAGTGTTCTAAAAAACGGTACATGAGCTTTCGCCACGCCCAAAAATTATCTCCCGGATCGCGGCCTCGTCGCTCTGTCATTCCCGCCATAGCGCGCTGAAACGCATGACTATGTATATTCGCAGGAGCGGGACACAGGATGCCGCATACACAAGTTTTATCTTCAATATCCGACTGAGGGACTTCAATTTTGATCGATGAAATATGACCCAAGCTATCCGTCGTAAGGCGCACATTGTTTTGCCATTGCCCCGCAATGAGTGCTCGCTTTGCCCAAATTTTCTGCATGATATTTCCGAGATTGACAATTATTATGTCTGCACATAATAAATTGAAATTACGTAAAATCAAGAACGGAAAAATGTGTTGAGCGACAAAGTTATTTTAAATGCTAAGCTTGCCACACTCGAAGAAGGCCGCACGGCATACGGCCTAGTTGACGACGGCGTACTGGCGCTGTCGGATGGATATATTGACTGGGTTGGGCCGCATCAGGATATACCC